>JADFPY010000050.1 GCA_022562085.1 candidate division KSB1 bacterium
TTGAATTCTATGTCGACGCAAGTTCAAAGTATCGAGAATGAGCGTAAACTCATCGAGGCGTGTAAACGCGGGGACCACCGTGCCTTCGAGCAGATTTACGTCAAATATAAAGAGAGAATTTACAGCCTGTGCTGTTACATGAGCGGTGACCGGGAAACCGCTAAAGACCTGACCCAGCAAATCTCAAAATTGGGCTTAGTAGCGGAAGTGGCCACACTTCTGGTTGGCGTACTTCTGGTTGGGCGGAACTCTGGCGAGTTCTGCTACTTCTACCAGAAAGTATAAAGGGAGATTTTTTCTTGTATCTTTTGGTTATATTCTCTAAATTTAAATCCATTTCCTTTTAAGGAGTTTGAAGATGAAAAAAAATTATCATGGCGTCGTCGATGGAAACATCATTCGGCTAAAAGAGAATTTAGATGTTCCTAATGGAACACAAGCCTTAGTGAAGTTGAAAGCCTTGAACAAAGAAAAACAAGAAGAAATAAAAAAGAGACAACTAAAACTTCTCCAAAAAGGTTTTTCTTTGGGGGGAAAGCTTTACACAAATCGACAAGATTTACATGTCAGATAGACTAATCGACACAAACATTCTGGTTTACGCCTATGATTCTTCTGAAGGAAAGAAGCATGAAGTTGCCAATGAACTTTTAAAGAAAATCTGGCAAGAAGGCGGCGGTGTTGTCTGTCTGCAGAACTTAATGGAATTTTTTGTGGTTATCACTCGAAAAGTAAAGACTCCGGTGACTATTTCTCAGGCAAAGATTGTGATCGAGGATTTTCTATCATCAGAAAATTGGTTGGTTATTGACCGAGATGAAGACACTTTTCTCAGTGCCATAGATCTGGTTGCAAATCATGAGGTACCTTTTTGGGATTCAATGATTGCCTCTTGTATGAAAGAAAATGAAATAACCCAAATCGTAACTGAAAATAAAAAGGACTTTGAAAAAGCACCGGATATAAAAGTAAGCTTTCCCTTCTAAAGCAACCCGCTTTTTAAGGGATTTCGACTCCAATGCAAATTTAAATCCAAGACCTTCGCTTTCCTGGTTGTAGTATTCAACAGCTTCCGCAAATTCAAGTTCGGCCACCGAAAGAAATTCGACCTTCACAGAAAATTATTTTCCATCGATTTTATCAAAAACTTCCTTCGCAGATGTCGAGGTAAGATCTCCTCTTTCGTAGGCATCAATTCTGTCTTCAACTTCTGCAGCCCACATTTCATCGATCGATTTTCTTGTGGGGAACTCAAAACTCGATAGCAGTTCTTCAACGAGTTCTGCACGTTCAATCGGTTGTAATTCAAGAGCCTCGGCTAAAATTTTCTCAGTATTTCCAGACATAAATTTTCACAGTTAAAACTAATATTTGATAATACAACGGTTTCTTTCAAAAATCAAGGGTTTTGTCCCTTTAGTATAGAGAGAAAAACATTACCCCGCCAAAGGCTGGCTGACAAAAGTATGATATTCCAACCGATGCAAATGCCGGTTCAGGAAAGCGTATCCAACAATGAGGGCAATGAGGCAGGCAAAGAGGTAGCCATAGCCATAAAAAACATAGCCCAGTTTCAAGGTCAAAAGGGTGAGACCCATATTGGCGAGAAAAAAGACGCCGGTGACGATTGCAACTTCCTTTCGAATGTCGAAATAGAGCAGGAAGATCATGACCGTCAGCAGGAGCATTTGCAGGAAGACGGCGATCAGGGTTTTTTCGAGAATCATCGTTCCGAGAACCGGAATGCCAAAAAAGACAGCAATCTCTTTTGAGAACAGCAAACACAACAGCGTCACCACACCCTGAATCTTGATCAAACCGGCCAAACTCTCTTTCACGGAAATGGCGATGTTCTTTTTCTGACTCTTGATTTGCATGTAAGGCTGCTTGCTTAAAATTGCATGAAAAAAACCTCTGAAGTGGCCGTAAAAATCCGTCTCAACTTTCACCAGGAAATAGGTATAGGATGGGATGGTGGTCAAAAACGCAAAGAAGGTTGCCGTGTCGTAGTCGCGAAATGCGTATAAAAGTGAATGAACTTCCTGACCTTCCGGACTGAACCAGAAGATAATTTTGTCGATCCAGATTCCGGCGTTGTAGCAGAACCCGATTAGAATAAGCAGAGGCACTTTGTTTAAGTATTTGAGAAACTGAAAGGTAGGTTTTATGGCGCTTTTAAATTCGACGAACATTCTTGCAAGCATGACGAACATCAAAATTATCTGCCCGATGGTGTAGCCGTGCAGAAATCCGGTGAGGCCAAATCTTTCTCCCAAAAACATAGCAAGGAAAAAGCCGGTACATAATCCGACAATGAAGGCTATAAAAACGATTCGATAATTCTTCAGTGCGCTCATAAAAACCAGAAGCTGCCAGTTACAGCCGACGGTGATAAAAAGAATAAGAGCGGTCAGTTTATAAGAAAAGTCGATATCCCAAAACAGAATAAATGGCAGACCGATCACTAATTGAAAAATGATGGTGAGTGCGAGCACCGCGCTAAAAGAAGGTAGAATCCGGCTGGTTTCATTGACATAAATTAAATCCGAAAGATAACGGGTGATAAGTAGTTGAATGATTCCCGTCGAAATAAGCGAAAAAGCGAAGACGTAAACAAGGGTCACAAGAAAAAGATCCATCTCTTGCCCGGAAATGAACGTGGCAAAAATGCCGAGTAGAATCAAACAGATAATTGAGAAGAAAATCGGCCCGCCGGCAATTGTTGCAGCCATGATCGCCCCGCGCAGGGTGTCCGCGTAAGTATCTTTTTCAAATATTTTTCTAAGTTGAAATCCGATTCCTGCCATGATTACGCCGCCTTGTAATGCTGATAAAGTTTCCGGTATTTATTATCCAAACTGGTTTTGTTATAAAATTGCGCTACCCGTTTTTTCCCCGCCTCGCCCATTCTTTTTCTGAGCCCCCCGGACTCCGAAATCCTGAGAATCGCCTGACCGATTTCGTCCGAATTTGTAATCCCTGCGATGAAGCCGCTCTTGCCAAGCGCCCGGTCTTCCGCAGTCCGGCCGTAAAGCAGCTCCCGGCAGGCGCCCACATCCGTTGAGACCACCGGAATGCCCATACAATTGGCTTCGAGAATGACCAGAGGCTGCGCCTCGCTAATGCTGGTTAGCGCCAGAATATCTATCTTGGGATAATATTCCCGCACATCCACTCTGCCGGTAAACTCGATGATCTTATTTAGCCCCAAAAGCTCGACCAGCTTGACGCATTCCTCATAATAAGTTTGGTCCTCGTCGGTCGGGCCCATAATATAAACTTTAAATTTCAAGACCGTGTTGGCGACTACTTTACAAGCACGAATGAAAGTCTTCACATCTTTGATTGGAACGACTCGACCCATGAGTCCCAAAACAAGTTCTTCCGGGTCCGGTTTTTCCTCTCTTTGCAAGCGTTCATAAGTCTCCACATCCACGCCGTTTGGTATGAGCATCATTTTCCTCGCATCCGCGCCGTCCTGAAGCTGGTATTCCTGGTTGCCGCCAAAAAGCGTGATGATCGAATCTGCGTAATCGTAACACAATTCACTTAAGCTGACAAACATGTTATTCCAAAGGTCTTTGAACCGGCTTTGTGAGCGGCGTATTTTAATTTGGTCAGGGTCTTTCTCGTAAATCCAATCCGCCCGGCTGATTTCGATGCGCCGTTCGCGGGTGTAAATACCGTGTTCGGTCAGGAGGATCGGCCGGTTATATCTAAGTTTCCCTGTGACGGCCAAAAGACCCGCATAACCTGTAGAAACGGTGTGGTAAAGGCGCGCATCCGGCAGGTCGGTGGAAAGAATTTTGAAAATCGGCACGTGCATAAACCGGAAGGTCCAGAAATAGTCGATAAAAGACTCATCCTGAGCTTTTTCCCGATAAAGTTTTTTGAGAATCTCCCACGATTCTTTCGCATTCAGGATTTTTGCTGGAGCGATTCCCCGCGAATCCGGGTTAAAGAAATCTCTATAAAGGGACTCGAAAGAATAGTTTTCTTCTTTGCCTGCCGGATTCCGATGAAATTTTTCCAGATTCTGCCAGGAACTTTTTTCCAACTTGCCCGAGGTCCCTCTGGGCAATTCATAGTCATGCAGATAGACCTGCTTTATTTCGGCAACGTTTTGAGGAACCGGGTATTTTGCCTCTTGCGGGAAATTTTTATTCGGTAAAATAACAACGAGTGAGAAAGTGAATTCCTGAAGGCTGCTGATCAGTTGATGCACCCATGAAGATACCCCGCCGGTAACGTAAGGGTACGTTCCTTCTAAAAGTAAGCAAATGTCAGTTTTCGGTTTCATTAATTATCACTGTTGTACGATTTTCACTTTGTAACCAGTTCACCTCAGTTTTACAAAACGAGAAGCGTAGAGCGAATAGCGAAAAAGCGATTGTTTTTGTGATTGCGCTATTCGCTTCTCATCCCACATTCCAAATTTTGTTGGATAAAGAACTCACTTAGCTCAATGATTAAACTACCACATCATCTTGAGTTGTCCAACAATCCACGACTTCTTGAATATTCTCCGGCAGCTTTTTCCTATCCGCTAACTTCGTACAAAGCTTCCTCACATTGTCATAATCCTGAGAACGATAATACGCCTCTGCCAGCCAAATTTGCGGATTCACATCTTCCGGAGAAAGAGCAAGCGCCAATCTCAAATTCTTGATCGCATCCTCGGTTCTTCCAGCGTTGAGTAGAATCCTGCCGTACTCCAAAGACGCTGTTCTATGTTCTGCTTGCTTCTGCAGAAAAGTTTCGTACTGCTCCAAAGCGAGGTTCTGGTAATGCTTTTCACTCACGGTGTCCAAAACGCCGAGATGGCAGTATAAATCGTAAGCGCGTGCCAATTCCAAAACGGTGTCATCATCCGGGTTCTGGCCAACCTGTGTTCTTATGGTGTCAATTTTGGTAATGATCTTGTCTTCCATTTCTGTTAAAGCCGAAGCCGCTAAAATTTTCGTATCTGTGGTACTGGTCTTAACAACATCCTTTAAAATATTGACCGACTTCTTCGTCAGCGACCGGGAGAGTTTATTAATTGCGTTTTCTTCCAACTGCGGATCGTTGGTTCGGAGGACGTCCCGGAAGGCATCGACCTCTATCTCATCGCGTTTAATATCAATTGCATCCCGCGCAACATCCTTGATCCAAACGTTGCGGCGATCCGAATCAAAATGTTCATCAGTTTCGAAATATTCCCGAGCCTGTGTTTTAGCATTACGAACGTAGAGATAAACCGAGAACATTCCCAGCATGCCGTAGACAGGCAGCACCGACGCGATTGCAAATGCCACGTAGGTGAAATTGCTGTTCTCCTGAAACTTCTCGGATTTGATGTTCTTAAAAAGGAACGTGAAAATCGCAACCAGAAGAATATGCCCGCCGAATAACCAAGGCCGCATCGAACTTGAAGCGGTGATGAGCCAGTACCCCGCCAAAAGTTCAAGTACGACAACGATTATAATACCTATGTGGAGGAGAATGTTTTTTGCGCGATTCATTTTTTAGATTATTCTTGGCGGGAATCCATTTACCATTACTGTAGGTTATCGAAGCCACTGGATGCCTGCCTTCGCTGGCATGACGTAATTATTTACTTATATTTAACGAACCTTTCTTTTGATTTTTTTTCCAATCCACTGCTATTCGACCCGAACAAATAGCCAATATCCGCAAAAATATCTGCGGCTCTGCGCTGACCTGAATAATTGAGCCGTTCTTCCGCTGTCTGGATCAAACTTTCGTATGACCCCTCGGAAGGCTGCAGACTGCTCATGGCGTATTTTACTTTCAGGACTTCGTCACTATCCTGGAATGGGTTGAATTTACATTCAATTATTTGAGCCATCAACCGTGCCATCATTTTTTCAACGTTAGCGCTGACCTGACAGGGCAGAATAATGGCAAAAGTATCATCGCTGTTGTATTTGGCAATAATGTCCGTTTGGCGCAATACATTTTTGAAAATGCCGTTTAAAACCACAAGCACATTTTTCCGTTCGCCGTCATCCATTTCGATAAACTTCCATACCTGCAGCAGAACCAACGTCAGACTGGTGTTGAAGCGTTTTGCCCGCGCTACTTCATAAGACAAGCGCTTTTGGAAATAAAGATGATTATAGGCGCCGGTGATTTCGTCTGCGATATTTCTATCTTTTAAATGGTTGAACTGAAGCGCTTTGTCGACGATATTTGAAATCCAGTGACAGAACGTTTCAAAAATTTGCACCGAGTTAGCGGTAAAATCGAAAAACGGAATCCGCTCGACATTAATCACACCCAAAACGGCACCGTCTTTTCTTTTGATGGGGGCGCACATCATGAGGTCCAGTTTTTGAAATTTGGCCATCTGGTCGTCAAAATTGCTCTGATTGATCGTGATCGCTTTTTTATTTGTCACCACTTCGCCCATCATGCCGTGAGTGAGTTCTATCTCAGCGGGTAATTTACTTTGCTCAATTTTTCCTCGGCGCGTAAACAGCTTCAGGCGATTATTTTTAATCAGGTAAATAGAAGAGCAGGTCACATTCAAGTGCTCCTCTAATAATTCAAGACACTGGGGATATAATCGATCCAGCTCTAACATTTCCATGGTATTGAGGCGTTCGAGAAGATTCAGCATCGTGCCGGATTGGTAGGCGATTCGTTTCTCTAGCTTCTTTTTGGAATCGGTCAAAGCCCAATGCAGCAATTCCAAATTCTGGAGATCACCTTGCAATTCATTGTGTTTCTTTTCGAGCTTTATGTACTTTTTTTTATAAATACTGCGAATCTCGCCAAGAATCCCGCCGACTAATATGAACAGAAATGGATATTTAAAAACCCCGCGCGGAAAAACGTCATGACTGAAATTGATTTCGCCTGTTTTCGCACTGATTGCGATATAAACGATCGCTGCCAGTCCACCCGCTAACGCGCCTTGCACGGTCCCGTAACGGCAGGCAATGAGCAAAATGACTATCCAATAAGGATGCGGATGGATATTTTGATAAACACTGGTATTTTTCAGAAATGCTATATCGATGGCAAGGAGTATGGCCAACCCGATTAGCGTTTCAAAAATGAAGTAGTATTTTCTTAGCATCTTATTTTCCGATTATTTATTCTCTATTTTCCTTTTTCGCTCGTTCAGGATTTGTAATCCCGAAAAATGTTGTGGTCTAATAAAAATACGACAAATCAAACCACAGCGAACTCGTCTTGTCATTTCCGGTCAGTTGACCTTGATTGCCATATTCCAACAATGAACGCAATCTGAGTCGGTTGAGTATTGTGTATTCAAGCCCTGCAGTTCCGTATAAAGTAACTGAGTTTTGCACACCGCTAAAGCCAAAGCTGCCGCCTAAATGATAGTATAATTTTCCTGCTACGTGCTGCTCCAAATTTCCACCCACGGTGTGGACCAAATCCTTTTCCTGAACTGAAATCAGGTTCCGGTTTGCTTGTGCAGCGAAAGTGTATTTTAAGTGATAGAGCTGGTAATAAGCTGACAACTGCGGCTGAAAGCCCCACCTTCGGCCTATTTGCAAATATGATCGCAAGGCATTACCAAAGCGACCTTGATTGAACTTGTGCTGCTCATAGGAAAACCGATTCCAGAGAAAAATTTTCTTAAACAGAAAAAGATTCAGATCTGATTGAAAACGATTCAACCGCCCTTTTTGGAATGCTGCGGTGAACGGATCATTCCACAGATCATTCATATTCGCCGAAAGGCTGATTCCATTTGACGGATCGAAATTCCACTCGGCCTTTCCGTTTGTAACAAGGTACCAATTGTCGCCGTTTTGCTGAACTTTCGCGCCAACTTCTGTCTGCAAATTTTTGCTAAAGCTCGAGAAAAGCTCGAAACCGGCATTCTGATATTTTATTTCCGGCAAGCTGTTATCTTTGGTTGAATATTCCTCCTCACCAAACATCAGCTTAAAATAAAGCAGCGACGATTTTGCTTTTATCACAACGACATTATACATTTGCTTGAAGAAATTATCCGACTGCTTAGCCGAGCTGTAATCAGCGGCAAATGCCTGACTTCGCTGACGTCTGAGCAGAGTCAACCTTTCCTGCGCCGGCAGGTTTTTTGGATATTTGCTTAGAACGTTTTTTAACGTCTCACTGCTGCGGTACCAGTCGCCGGCAGCCAATTCGCTGTCAGCCAAATCGATGCGCAGGCCGGTATCTTCAGGATAGCGGTCCAGCAGGCCTTTCAAAATATGAGCGGCTGTCTTGTATTTGCCTTGCTCAAAATAACTGCGGCTTTCCAAACGCGAGGCGCGATAGTTGTTTGGATCCAATTCGGAGGCCCGGGTCAACCACTTGTGTGCCTGTTCGTAAGCTTTTAAATTCACTAAACACTCGGCATAGTCGATTAACAGCGAAGGGTCATTGGGATAGCTCGCGATGAGGCTCTCAAATTCAGCCGCAGCTTTTTCCCGTTCCTTCTGATAGGTATAAATCTTGGCCCGCGTGACCCGCGTCTCCTTTGTTTCGACCCCGATTAATTCCAGAGAGATTTGAAATTCATTCATGGCCGCTGCATATTTCAGCTCGCCGGCCAGTAGTTCTCCCATTGCGAAATGAGTGAAATAGTCATACGGATAAAGTCGATTGTATTCTGCGAGAACTTTTTTGGACTGCTTGGGCTGATTGTTCCAGGCATAAGCCAATCCAAGCATGCGCAAACTGCCGCTGTCGTGCGGCGACGACTTCAAATCAGTTTTTAAATATTCAATGGCTTTTGTATGGAAACTTCGCTCGAAATAGAATTGGCCGATTTGTTTGTTCAGTTGGCTCCCATTTGCTTGCGCCGGGTCGAACTCATCCATAATTGCATGCATGCGCTGGAAATCATTTTGCAGCCAGTAAAGGGACGCCAGCTCAAATCGCGCGGAAATGTCTCCGGGTTTTTGGGCGAGAATTTGGCTATGCAGCCGTATTGCCTTTTGGAAATCTTTGTTTTTCATATAGTAGGAAACGAGAAGCTTTTTATACTGCATATTTTCCGGTGCGATACTGGCGAGTTTTTCATAACAAGAGATGCTCTGCTGCAGTAAATTCTGTTTGGCCAAGAATTGTGCCGAGTATACCAAGTAAGGTTCGCTTCGCAAGTTATATTTTTTAACACCATCCCAGAGCAGCCGGGCGGCCTTATTATTTTGCCCTTCGAGTCGATGTAAGTCGGCAAGCTGCATTCGGTATTCCGGACTCTCGGGCCGCAATTTCAGTAGTTTAGCATATTGTTTTGCTGCTTTTTTATAATCTCTTGTGCGATAGAGCAGATCAGCGTAGTCGGCAACCATCTGTTCATCGATTCTGCCGCGATCAAACAGAGATGGATAAAGCTTGAGAAGTTTCTCATATTCTTTCTCATTGTCATAATAAGCGATCAACTCCTCAACGACTTCGTCGTCCGCTAACCGTTTTTTGAGCATAATTTCAAACATTTTATTTGCCAGATGCGGTTCGCGAACGTCCTGGTACAAATAAGCCAGCTGCTTATAATACCTCCGGGTATCGGAGTTGCCGGCAATCAATACATTCATCTGTTGAATGGCATTGTCCGTATCTCCGACGTGTAAAAAGAGACCAGCAAAACGTTCCCTTAATTCTTTGTCGCGAGGCGTTTGCTCCAAGCGCAGGCGATAGTAGTGAATGGCTTTGTCGGGAGCGAGGTTGTAAGCAAGCTCGGTATATCTGTCAAAGTATTTGGTGCTAGCCGGATTTGTTTTTACCAGGTACTCGTAATTTTCGAGGCCCCGGTCAAAATCCTCAAGCCAAATGTAAAGCTCGGCGAGCCGTCTTCTTACTGGTTCGTTTTTCGGTTGAATCTTCAGAACTTCTTCGAACTCTGCGGCGGCCTGCCATTTCCGGTCGATTTCGATGTAAACATCAGCCAATAAAATTCTCGAACGAGTATCTTTCGGTTGAAGCTCAACAAGTCTGATTAAATAAGGCAAGCTTTCGTTGAAGCGCTTTTGCTTCAAATTTAAGTGGGTCAGTTTGTTTAAAATCTCAACGTCATTCGGATTGTTGGTTAACAACTCTTCATAAAGCTCGCGCGCTTTTTCGATCTTTTGATTCCAGTCGTAAGCGTCTGCTAACTTCCGACGGTAGGTCAGATTATCGGGATCTAAACTGACTATCTTTTCGAGTGTCAAGATCGTTTTCTGCTTTTCACCAAGCTGGGAACAAATGTCCGAAATTTTCCTAAGGAAAAAGGAGTCATTAATAGAGTCGATGCCGACCTTCTCGATTTCACGGACTGCCTTTTCCGGTTCTTCATTGAGGATGTAAAGCTTGCTCAGTTGAATGCGCGCGCTTGTCCGCCGAGGATGGTTCTTGATGATGATTTGATATTTTTCAATGGCCTCATCATATTTGCCTGCCCGGCCAAACAGATCCGCCAACCGCGGATCGGAGGGAAAAATCAAAAGGCAAGCAGAAATAATTGAACCGACAAAAAGCAGCGGCCACCAAATTTTGACACCCATCAGCGATTCCTTTTCCTTCGACTTCGTTCAGGATGAGGAGGTTCTGACATTTTGGACGACCCATTTAAAGTATGAGAATAAACCTTTTGCAATTGCGGCGTGCTGATATATGGAATAAATCCCAGCGCATGCGAATCAGCGATGATTTCTTCGATATCGGATTCATTCTCCAAATTTGGGTAATCCAGTGTAAAGATTTTGATGCCCTCTTTCCTCTTCATTTTTCGCAACTGTTTTATTATCGGTTCATATTCTTGCGGCGTGTTACGCCGGGTTATGTTTTCTTCAAAATTAATTGTTGTGAAGATCGACTCTGCAACCACGGCATCGATGCTGCCGGCAATTTCATCTAAAATGGCAAACCCGCGGTTGGCGACCAGATATGCCGCCGGAAAATTTTTGCGAATTGACTTAATCAAACGAACCATTGCTGTTTCCATCATTGGATATTTCTTTTTCGGATGATATCTTTGCAGGTATTCCGCATTATCAATTGTGTCCAGAAAAATCCCGTCGAATCCTTTTGCCAAAATTTTTGGAATGATCTGCTGGTTCAGCAACTCTTGCCATTCATGGTTTCGAACGTCGATCATGTAGCTATCCCAGTTTGGATTCTTATCCAGAAGCCACGGCTTATCTTTGATATCGTTCCAGTACCACCTGTAGTCGCCGACTTCACCGATACTGATATACCCAATAAGGAGCGTATCAGAATCCTTCAACTTGGCTAAGTCAGGATGCGAATCCGAGTCCAAAACAGCAAGATCGAATTTCTTGATTTCGTCGACGGGAGCGTCGCTGCTGTAAACGCAAACCCAGTTTTCAATTTTATCAAATTGGCTTACGCTGCTTAATTTCTTTTTTCCAGCACAACCGAAGAACATCAACATTCCTATTGCAAAGATAACACGGATTTTCATAGCTGTTTTGCCAAGTCAATTTTAACTTGAACCGGGCCTTCCATGGGATGCATCAAAGTGAGCGTTCCCTCCGCATCGCTTCTATTGGTTTCAGTCAAACTTCCGATTGTCACCTGATAAGCCGCATTTTCCAACAGATTTGCAATCATAAACTGGCCTTTGCCAAAACCTGTGGTTCTAAAAAAGACGCTTTCTTTGGACGCTTGCCAATCAAACAAACGATGGGAACTTTGGGCGAGAAAAGTCGATTCAGGTTTCGAGTCCGTCAGCACGATCACTGCGTCTATTGCATTCTCAAGATGAATGTAAAGCGAGCCTTGATAGTGATTGAAACCGATCACATTGACTGATTTGTTTAAATCCGGAAACTCCTGGGTGTCATCGAAGCGAATGGTCGTGCAGTCGCCGTAGTTTCGAATTCGCCAGCTCTTCATGGAAACTTTCTCCATGCTTGCTGAAAAGAATCCGTGCACCATCTCAGTGTACTCACTCAGGAACATAGGAGCGACATCCATTTCCATGGTTTTGCTCAACACTTCATTCAGCGAATTTAACGAGGCCCATTTTTCACCGATGTAAAAATGGTAGTAAATGTCGATCGGCCTGATTCGAAGCGGCGACTCGGTGTTTTTGAATGTTTGCAATACTGATTTAAATCCAAAGTAGGGACCTTCCCACTGATTTGTGTAAATATTCTCGTTTGAATTCGGGGAATAAATCTGTCGATACCCGCCTATCGTAACCGATAGAGGCGCGACATACGTGTAGGAAGGATGGGTCTTATCAAAAACCGTATCCCCGCCATTAATATTGTTGATTCGAATTTGTCGGCAAAGTTTGAGGGCTTCTTTTGTGGGCTCGCAATTGCCTGTCCAGAAAAATTGTTTAACCTTTTTATTTTCAGGCAAAAGTTTTTTGTTGATGTAATTTACCGAACCGATAATTTCGTCTCTAAAGTTAAACTTGTATCCTTCTATTGGCAGATGTTTTCTTTCATATTTGTCCTTGTCTTCAAAATCATCGGACCAATAAAATGGATGGGAATATGAGTGGCTCGCTGCTTCCACCCAATCGAGTTGATAAATCGAACGGGCGATGTTCTCGAATTTCGAATCCGCCTCCACTTCGCTAACCACGACCGAGACCGAAACCGGCCATTTGTATTTGTTTAGAATCTCGTCGCGGATAACTTCGCCGCAATAAGTATTGGGTTTAACCTGGGATCGGGAAATCAAAGCATCGCCATCGATATGCGACGACCAAACTCTAAGCCCGTTCAAAGTCGTCACATCCGGGCGCGGCTGGCCTTTTAGTCCGAACGCCTCTTCAAAGAATTTAAAGGGATTGATGCGCCACTGCTTTTGGTAGTTAGCCGGGTTTTCATAAAACACATAACCGGCCGCTGCAAACCCACCGTGCGGCGTGGTAAAAACCAGAGCGCTTTCGCTATCGGGAATATCGTTACGTTTTAATTTTAAATATACTTTGGTTTTCGGATGGAGCGGTTTGTAAACTTCATAATTTGTTAATTCATAATCGAGACTGCGTTCGAACTCCACCATCTCCGGCACTTTGTTAACCAGCTCGATTTTGGCAATATTTGAAGTCCAATTGGTATCGTCTGTGATGAAGCCCAGACTTTTGCAAAATTGGTTGACCGCACTGATGTTCAGGAATTCACCCGTTGCAGCATCCCTAAAAGCGCTTAGATTGTCGAGTATTACAAATTTTCTACCGGCATCCACTTGCTTCGTAGCCCACTGCAAATACGCTTGCGGGCGGTTCATGGAATTATTGTAGAACCAGGTGATCACCCCGCAGTATTTTTTCATTCGTTTTTCACCCGGCAGGCCTTTGGCGATGTCCCAATACTCAACAATGGAGCCCAGATGATTCAAAATCACCTCCGCGTTCGCGTGGATGTGATTCTTTCTCGCCGTTTGTCCTCTTTGGCTGTCATATAAAGCCAGAATCTTTCGCGAAATGACTTCACCGTTCAAGTCGCTGTTCAAACAGGTCAAAATAAAAAAACTTATTAGGAGTAACTTAGTTTTCATACTCTTTTGTAATTCATACACAAGGTTAGTTTTTGAGTGTTAAAGTTTTAGTGTGCCAACACTTTAGCACCTAAAAACTCGAGCATCGGTTTATTACAAAATACTAAAATATATCGGCTGGGGGATAAAGATGTTTACAAATTGAGAGGTATGTTAAAGATATTTAACAAGGGTTGTGCGGGATTTATTTTCGGAGGATTGAAAAGTTGTTTTGAGGGTTTTAATAGAAAACGTTGATTTGATGCTGGATGCTTGATACTCGAAAACAAGCATCCAGCATCCAGAAACCTGTTCATTCATACCGCAACGAATCAACCGGATTTAAGAGCGCTGTCTTGATCGCTTGATAACTTACAGTCAGACAGGCAATTGCAAAAGCCAAAATTCCTGCAAAAATAAAAACATCTGCTCCGAGCGAAGTACGATAAGAGAAGTCCTGCAGCCAACGATTCATCAAAATAAAAGCAATTGGCGCCGCAACCACAAACGCGATCACAACGAGTTTTGCAAAGTCTTTGGAAATCAAGAATACCATGTTGGCGATTGAAGCCCCAAGCACTTTGCGGATGCCAATCTCCTTCGTGCGCTGCTCGGAGGTATAAGCGGCAAGGCCGAATAATCCCAAGCAGGCAATGAAAATGGCCAATATTGAAAAAATACCAAACGTCTGCATGAGCCGTTCTTCACTTTGATAAAACTCTGCAAATTTTCGATCGAGGAAAAAGTATTCAAAAGGATACGCCGACTCGAATGCTTCCCACTTTTCTTTCACAAATTTGATCGTTGCAGGAATACCCTGACCGGTTATCCTTAGTGATAGATGTTCCCATCGAGGAGCGAAATAGATGACCATTGGGTCGATGGCATGATGCAGTGAGCGTGTGTGATAATCCTTAATGACGCCTATCACCGTCCCTTCGTCTAATTCGCCGCTGATATCTAACCGTTTCCCAACCGGGTTTTCCCATCCAAGACTGTTTGCGAGAGATTCATTAATAATCACTCCGTTGGTTGCGTCTGTGGAATAGTCCGGCGAGAAATAGCGCCCTGACGCCATCTCAATTCCATATGTTTCCAGGAAATCGTAATCATCTATCCGCATCGCATAAGCTATCCAATCTTCGCTTTCAGGCTTTCCTTCCGGGCGTAGGCCAAAACTCATCATTCCAATTCCGGGTACGCTGTTACTACCGGCGGCATGTGTGATATTCGGATGCTGCAACAGCTCATTTTTGAATGCCTGAAATCTATCCGAAATTCCTGCTTTGCCGATTGGTAAAACCACAATTTGTTCTTTTTGAAACCCAAGGCTCGTTTTCTGCATGAAGTCCATTTGTTGAAAGACCACTACGGTTGCGGCAATCAAGACAATAGAAATAGAAAACTGCAATATCACTAAGATCTTTCGCGGCGTAGCGCCTTTGCCATCGCCTTTCCAAACGCCCTTGAGAACTGTCACCGGCCGAAATCCTGAGAGAAGCAACGCAGGATAGCATCCGGATGTCAAGCCCACGAAAATTGTAATTCCGAGCAAACCCAAAAGTAAAAATGGATTGCGGAATATCTCGAATTGTAAATCTTTTTGAGTAAATGAATTAAAGTATGGCAGCGCCAATTCAACGAATACAATTGCCGAAAGAAGCGCCAAAAAACTCAAAAGCATCGACTCACCAAAAAACTGTTTCGCAAGTTGCCTGCGATAGGCGCCAAGTACTTTGCGCACCCCAACCTCTTTGGCCCTTTTAGTGGCGCGCGCGGTTGAAAGGTTCGTAAAATTAATGCAGGCGATCAACAGACTCAATAAGGCGATTGCGGAGAATACGTACACGTAAGTTACATTACCAAGACGAAGCCGATCGCTAAAACGGAGGTCCGACGAATGGAGATAAATTTTGGAAAATGGCTGCAGATAAAGTTGATATTGCTCGGTTTTCTCCGGCATATACTTTTGCATGAAGTCCGGCAGCTTCATTTCCAGGGCATCTTTGTTTACTCCGGGAGCCAAAAGTAAATAAGTTAAATTAACCTGGGTTATCCATCTGTTCAACCAGGCAAAACCCAAAGGTCCGGTTCCGGGGACGGTTGTTGACCAGGAGATTAAAGCGTTGTAATTCAAATGTGAGTTGCCCGGAGCTTCTTCAATAATGCCGGTTACGGTGTACTGCTCGTCGCCAAGCCCTTTCATGATCTGACCAATGGGATCGGTATCGCCAAAGAATTTGCGGGCAGTTTCTTCCGCTAAAATCAGTGAGGAAGGAGCAACCAAAGCTGTTTCTGGGTCTCCGTGCAGTAATTTAAAATCGAACACTTCAAAAAAGTTGGAATCAGCGATGACGACGTCAGAAACTTTCAAAGTCGTTTCACCATGGCTCATGAGCACGTCGCTGAACCATGGCAGCAGCCGGACACATTGCTCCACTTCCGGGTAATCGTTCACCATTGTCGGGCCCATCAAACCGGAAGTGATCGCATGCAATTCCGTGCCTCCGGTTTGAGGTGTCACAATTTTATTGAGACGATAAAGTCGATCAGCTTTTGTGTGAAATGAATCAAATGAAAGTTCATCCTGAACAAATAGTAAGATTAACACGCAGCAGGTAATCCCGATCGCGAGTCCTAAGATATTTATGAAGGAAAACCCTTTGTTTTTGAACAGATTGCGAATGGCGATTTTAAGGTAGTTTTTGAACATAACTTCTCCGAAGTGTTTGTGTGTTAATGTTTTAAAGTGTTAACGTTCAAGCAAGACAAAGCGAGTTCAGAATAAACTTTAACACCTTAACACTTAAATACTGGAAACACTTTTTATTCATACCGCAACGAATCAACCGGATTCGACAGTGCCGCTTTGACAGCCTGATAACCGATGGTAAGCCAGGTGATCCCCAGGATCAGAAGTCCGCAAACTAAAAATGTCAACGGTCCAATATCGATGTGATAGGCGAACTGCCTCAACCAGGCGTCCATGGCAAAATAGGCGAGTACACCGCCGATTACAAAAGCAATGAGAATCAATTTGACGAATTCGCTGGAGAGCATCAAAATAATGTTTTTCAAAGAAGCGCCAAGGACTTTGCGAACACCGATTTCTTTAGTTCGCTGTTCGGCGGTAAAAGAAGCCAAAGCCAGCAAACCAAGCGCTGCAATGAAAATGGTCAGAAACGTGAACTTGAGAAGCAGGCTGCCGATAATTCTTTCCATCGTGTAATCGCGTTCGAGATCAATGTCCAGAAAGTAATGATTCGCTGGATTGTTTGGATCGTAAACTTTCCATTGTTCCTTCAGGAACTCGTAGGTTTCAGCCATGTTCGTCGGCTCAACTTTCATCAGATAGCGGAATAAATACTTGGGTGAATAGTGAATCATCAAGGGCTCGACCGGTTCATGTAAGCTTTCAAAATGAAAATCTTTTGTTACTCCGATCACGGTTCGTGACTTGCTGCCCACCTCAGCATCCATCCATTGGATCGTTTTGCCGATTGGATCATCCCAGCCAAATTGCCGGGCAGCCGTTTCATTAATAATCAGCGCATTTGTCGAGTCCGAGGCTCTCTCGGTTGAGAAGTTTCTGCCAGCGACAAGTTCGATTTTTAATAAAGGCAAATAATCCTCATCTATCGCGATGCTTCTTAGCGTCATGCCGTCTTGATTCGCAGAAGCCTCCGGCAAAAATCGTCCCCACATATTACCGTCGCCGGGTTCGCTTGAAGTCATCAGCACGCCCCGGATTGCAGGGTTTTGGCGCAGTTCATGTTTAATGAGCCGCTGCCGCTCCGGCGTGTTATCTTCCGGTGCTGAGAAGTAAATGATATTCTCTTTATCAAATCCCAGGTTTTTATTGTTCAAATAGTTTACCTGGTTGTACAAAATAAAATTTACAATGATCATGAAAATTGCAATCGTGAATTGAGAAACAACGAGTATTTTGCGTAATTTCATTCCCCGGAGTCCGCTAACTATTTTGCCCGTCAAAACGGTGACCGGCTTAAATTTCGAGAGGAAAAAAGCCGGGTAGCTGCCCGCGAAGATTCCTACCAAAAGTGTGATGCCAAACAAAGAGAGAACATAGAAATTATCTTCAAAATATTTGATAGACACGCCTTCCTCCCTTTCGATCAAACTGTTGAACCACGGCAATGCCAATTCTACCATTACGATGGCAAAAAACAATGCTATGAATGAAATTACAATGGATTCTGTCAAAAACTGGCGCACGAGCTGCAGTCTGAAAGCGCCAAGAACTTTGCGCATCCCGACCTCTTTTGCGCGATTTGCGGATCGGGCCGTGGCAAGGTTCATAAAATTGATGCAGGCGATCAAGAGAATAAAAAAGGCGATGGCTGAGAAAATGTAAATATAGACCTCCTCGAGATCGTCACCCCAGTTTGAAGACAACTGGGAAGAAAAATGGATTTCGGATAAGGGCTGCAACTCGGGGTGGTAGCGCTGCTGGAAAGGTTCTTCAATATAGGTTTTCATAAATTGCGGGAACCTCGCTTCGATGGCTTCAATTGAAGCATCTTCCGACAACAAAAAATAAGTGTGGCACCAGTGGCTGCGCCAGTCCTCAACAGCAGTGAAATTTTCTTTTTCTAAAGTCGCAAATGGCGAAAGAAAATCGAATTGAAACGTTGAGTTGGCAGGCAGTTTTTCCATCAAGCCGGTGATGAGATATTCTTGTTTGTTGTCGATCAGCATGGTCTTTCCTACCGGATTCTCACCGTCAAAATATTTCTCGGCCATGGGGGTCGTCAAAATCAGGGAGTAAGGATTTTCCAGAGCGGTTGCCGGGTCGCCGCTGATGAGTTTGTATGAAAACACCTCAAAAATATCCGGATCCGTGTAGACGAAGCGTTCCGCAATGGGATTGTCTTCCTTGCGCAAAGTGTGGCCGCGAAGCAAATAGCGGACGCATTTTTCGATTTCAGGATAGTCCCGCAGCATGGCCGGCCCCCAGGGCGCCGGACTGGCGGCAGTGTGCACCGTGCGCGTTTCCGAAGAACGAATCCGATCGATCAGCCGGTAGATATTATCTTTCTTTTCATGGTACTGGTCATAGGTATATTCATGCCGCGAAATGACCAGAATGAACAGGCAACTGCCAATTCCGATTGACAAACCCAGCGCATTGATCAGGGCATAGACTTTATGTTTGAGTAGATTTCTGAAGGCGATTTTGAGGTAGTTTTTTATCATGAAGTTCTCCTAATTAGCTTTCAGCGGACAGCCGTTAGCTCTCAGATTTATTTTTTGTGCTGAGTGCTGAAACCTAACACCGATTCAACAACCGTGCCAGTACTGTTTTTTAATCACTTATAAGCAGTTTACAAACTTTCAAAAAGAAAAAGTATCCGCTGGCATTACACCGGGTGTGCGTTTTTGAACAATTATACCTACCGTATTTAAAAATTATGTTTGACTAAGAAAACCTGATATTGTAGTTTATTTTTTACAGAGCAATAAATAAACTACATGAATTTATTTTTC
>JADFPY010000051.1 GCA_022562085.1 candidate division KSB1 bacterium
TTGCAGCACCCTGACGGTCACCAGGTTAATCGACCTTCTGAGTCCTTCTCTAAAAGTGGTTGGACCGCCGACGGATAAATCATAATTTCGGGGAGACCAACGAGTGCCATCCGGCATGAAGGTCACAACCGGTTGATTCAACACTTCATAGGTTGGCGGGTAGCCATTGTCGATGGCCACAGTGTAAACGAATGGTTTAAAAGCAGACCCGGGTTGGCGATGTGCCTGCACAGCCCGGTTGAATTTATACTTAGAGAAATCCCGGCCGCCAACCATGGCCAGAATATGACCGTTTCTCGGGTCGATAGAGACTAGCGCTACCTGTGCGGGCACTTTTTCCAAAACCAAAGAATCAACAAAAGTTGAGTCCCGCAGGAGGCTTTTAATGTCGTTATTTTCAACGAAAGTAGAATCGAGAAGATCTTTGATCATATTTTTTTTAATGAGAGCTGCTTTAACTTTCGACTGTAATTCAGGAAGGTGATTTTGAACGGCCCGTTCGGCAACGGTTTGAGCTCTGGAGTCTATCGTCGTGTAAATCGACAGACCGTCTGTGTATAAATTGTAGCCGTATTTATCCTGCAGGTTTTTTCGTACATATTCAGTAAAATAAGGCGCGAGCCCGTAAGCAGTATTTTGAGTTTCTAAAATCTCAATCGGCTTCTTGACATTTTCAGCATATTCATCTTCGCTGATAAAATTAATATCCCGCATAGAAGTTAGAACCACATTTCTGCGACTTAAGGCTTTGTTCGGGTGCCAAATAGGGGTATAATGTGAAGGCGCTTTCAACAAGCCAACCAGCATGGCACATTCATCCGTTGTCAGCTCCTGAACATCTTTGTTGAAATATTTTATCGAAGCTGACTGAGCGCCATAAGACCCATGGCCGAAATTCATATGGTTCAAATACATTTCGAGGATTTCAACTTTTGTGTAAGTACGTTCAATTTGAATGGCAGTTATTATCTCTTTAATTTTACGTGTTATTGTTCGCTCCAGGGTGAGATAAAGTTGGCGCGCCAATTGTTGAGTAAGGGTACTTACTGCGCTTGGCCTTTTGAAAGTAACCATGCTGGTCAAAGCGACTGTAGCAAATCTTCTTAAATCAATACCCCAATGGTCGTAGAATTTTCGGTCTTCGGTGGCAATCAACGCTTTAACCAATGCGTCGGGCAGTTCTTCCAGCGGTACAAAGCTTCTTTTTTCTTCATAAAATTCGGTGATAATTTTCAAATCAGAAGAATAGACTTTTGAAGACAGCTTCGGTTTGTACGACTCTAACTGGCTTAAGGAGGGCAAATCCCGGCCCATGATGTAAAGAAAAATGACGCCACTCAAACCGATGATAAATAAAACAAGCACAGTACGGCCAAATGTGGTACTAAAAAATCTACTTCTCGTTTTCGTAAAAGAGCCGTCTTCGGAAACCCGGAAATTTCTTTTCATGATGTTAAGCTTTGCAAGGATAGAAATTAATTAATTCTGGAAACTTATACAATTCAAGCTCTAAGAAGTTTCGGGGAACTTCTTTTCATTTCTCTTGCCCCATGATTTTAATTCAAGTTTTTTACCGGTCATTTCCAAATAAGTAAACTTCTTCATCCAGTCACCTAAATTGATATAATAGCCGGAATTGATTTTCTCAAATAATGGAACGTGGGTGTGCCCTAAAATAACCGCCTGAAATCCCTCATTCAATTTTGAGGTTGCAAAATTCCGGTAATCTTGTTCATATCGCTTTTCTTCCCTCTCCTTACTTTTAGCAGAAACTTTCATCGCCAAAGGAATGCCGATATCAGGATGCAGCAGCCGGTACAAAAAAATATTAACCGGACTTTTAAAAACTCGTTTCTGCAATCTGAGGGACCAGTTCCGCTTGGCCAACCCGTCTCCATGCGCAATAAACAGTTTGAGCGAGTTGTGGCTTACTTCTACGGGTTCGTGGTAAATTTTGACGCCAATTTCATTTTGCAAATAACCATCTTGCCACAAATCATGATTACCGGTGAGATATCGAACTTCAATGCCGGATTCGACCAGTTGATTAAGATTAGCCAAAACTTTGAGATTGACTTTAGGGATGACTTTGGAGTATTCGAACCAGAAGTCATAAAGGTCGCCTACAATATAAAGATAATCGGCTTTTTTTTTAATGGAATTAAAAAATGAAATTAAATTAGTAATTTTTATTTTTTCTATTTCTTCCGAGTGCGCACCTAAATGGGCGTCTGAGATAAAGTAGATTTTTTTCATTCAATGTAGCCGACAATATGGTATAAAAATACGACCAAAGTATACGATGCCATCGTATAAAACGCAAGTTATTTTCCTTTAAAAAATTTGCGTCTCGCTGCCTTTTTAATTAAAACATTATTAGTACCATTAAAATGTGCTCCGAGTTTATTCAATCTAAAATAGAGTCAATTTTGCAGAAAATTATTAGGATTATTTAAACATGGGAGCACGTAATCAAACAGCCAAACTTTCGATTGAAAATTAAATCACCAAAAAAATGTTGACAAAATTCAAAAGAATCCTTACTATACATCGTTCGCCGGAATATTGTTAATTCGTTTTAAAATTTTAATTTTACGGAAGGAGTTCATTTCATGAGCTTAGAAGCTTTAGGGATGATCGAAACCAGGGGACTTATTGGAGCGATTGAAGCTGCTGATGCAATGGTAAAGGCAGCCAAAGTCGTGCTTATCGGCAAAGAAAAAATTGGTGGTGGATTTGTTACCGTCATGGTTCGCGGTGACACCGGCGCTGTGAAAGCGGCTACCGACGCCGGAGCATCGGCGGCGGAAAAAGTCGGTGAACTGGTTTCCGTCCACGTCATCCCAAGACCCCATGAGGATGTTGAAATGATTCTACCAAAAGTAGCGTCATAGTAGAGCATCATCATTTTTTTAAAAAACCAGCTTAATTGGACTTTTGGGAATAATGCATGGATGAAAAAGCATTAGGTCTCGTTGAAACGAAGGGTTTGGTCGGGGCAATTGAAGCTGCTGACGCTATGCTCAAAACGGCCGCCGTTCAGCTGATCGGAATTGAAAATACCATTGCAGCTCTATTGACTGTCAAAGTTGTCGGGGAAACAGGAGCGGTAAAGGCGGCAGTCGATGCCGGAGCCTCTGCGGCAGAAAAGGTGGGGGAATTGATATCCGTACACGTCATTCCAAGACCGCATGACGATACGGAAAGCATCATCTATAATCAGAGTGATGACATAAACTCTGGAGGTTCGGCTGCGAACCTAACTATTGAAAAAGTAAAAGCAATGCCGGTTAGACAGTTGCGCAGCCTGGCCCGAGATGTTGCCGGTTTTCCGATTCAAGGGAGAGAAATTTCAAGGGCGAACAAGGAAATACTTGTAGAAAAATTTCAGGAGTATTTTAACAAATAGCTCCACATTTCTGTGGAGCTATTTGTTTTTGTATATGCAGGCAATCAGGGTTCCTTCTTATGCTAAACTAAACTTAGGGTTGTTTATCCTTGGGGTTCGGGACGACGGGTTCCACGAAATTGAGACTATCCTTCAGCAAATCGACTTAAACGATGAAATCGAGGTCAAATTAACTGATTCTTCTAAGATAGAATTCAGTTGCGACCATCCTGACTTACAAGAGGCGAATTCAAATCTTTGTGTGCGTGCTGCAAATTTTCTCAAACAAACCACCGGGATTCAAAAAGGCGCTCAAATTTATTTAAGCAAAACCATTCCGATGGGTGCCGGACTTGGAGGTGGCAGCAGCAACGCAGCTGTAGTTTTGCTTTGTTTAAATAAACTATGGGGATTAAATCTTAGTGCCCAAGAACTTCAGGCAATTGCCTCACAATTAGGTTCCGATATCCCGTTTTTCATATTAGGGGGAACCGCAGTTGCAACTGGCAGGGGAAATTTACTTCGACCCGCTAAATTAACTGGCGAACCGACTATTGTGGTCGTGTTTCCAAAAATTTCGGTCTCCACAAAGTGGGCCTACAAGCAAGTGAATTTAAGCTTGACAATTAGGGAAAAAAACATTATCTTACCGCATTTTAACGATATAAATTACAGTAATGCGGATTTTGTAAAATCTTTGAAAAACGAATTTGAAGAAATAGTCTTTACCGAATATCCACTTTTGGAACAAATCAAAAAACAAATCAACCAAAGCAAGGCGATTTACACAAGTATGTCGGGATCCGGATCAGCTATTTTTGGAATTTTTGAGAAGGAGGAGGATGCCTTAGAGGTAAAGCGGTTTTTTCAGAATGAATATCCCACATTTGTCACCCGGCCGATAAATTGGGGATACCAAGGAGTGGAGAACAAATTTTAGTTGAGGCCCTCGCTGTACATTTCATACATTTAAATGTCATTTCTACGGAGGGAGCATGGAGATAACAGAAATTAATATCAGTATAAGAAATGAGGAAAAATTAAAAGCTTTCGTGAATGTAACTTTTGATGATTCCTTCGTTGTAAGGGGGATGAAAGTCATAAAAGGTTCGAATGGCTACTTTATCAGTATGCCGAGCAGAAAGATGCCTGACGGCTCGTATCGGGATATCGCTCATCCCATTCGAAATGAATTTCGTGAGTATCTTGAAGCAGAAATTCTCAACGAATACCGGGTATCCCTTGAGGAAGAGGGTGGCGAAATTACAGAAAAAATAGAACCTGCTGTTCATGAACATATAGAAAATCCTTAAATTTTTATAAGGTTTCCCATTTAAATTTAAAACTGGGGCGTCGCCAAGCGGCAAGGCACAGGGTTTTGGTCCCTGCATTCGGAGGTTCGAATCCCCCCGCCCCAGCATATCACAAAAAACGAGACAAACTCAAAATGGCGGAATCCAAAACGGATTACCGTCATTTTCTATGCTAAGAAGATTTAAATCATGCTTCCAAACCCCATTTTATTTTCAGGAAATGCCAACAGAGGCATAGCCGAAAAAATTGCCAACTATATGGAAGTCTCCTTGGGTGATGCCGAGATAAGGCACTTTAGTGACGATGAAATCTGGGTAAAATACAAGCAGAATATTCGAGGAGCCGATGTATTCATTATTCAGCCGACAAATTCACCGGCACAGAATATTTTAGAATTGTTAATCATGCTGGACGCGGCGCACCGGGCTTCAGCCGAAAGAATCACAGCGGTCATTCCCTATTTTGGTTATGCGCGGCAGGACAGAAAAGATCAGCCCCGGGTTTCCATCACGGCTAAGCTAGTTGCCAATTTAATTGCCACCGCCGGCGCAGATAGAGTTCTAACAATGGATTTACATGCGCCGCAGATACAGGGCTTCTTTGATATACCGGTAGACCACCTTTATTCTTCGACGATTCTTTCTGATCATTTTAAGGAACAGAATGTTCCGGAGTTAACCGTGGTTTCCCCGGATATTGGCGGGATTACCTTAGCACGAGCTTACGCAAAAAGATTACATGCGCCTCTGGCGATTATTGATAAGCGTCGTCCCAAACACAACGAAGCTGAAATCATGAACATTATCGGTGAAGTCGATGGCAGAAATATCCTGATTGTTGATGACATTGTCGACACAGCCGGGACGTTATGTAACGCGGCCGACGCATTAAAAGAAAATGGCGCTAAAGAAATCTATGTGGCATGCACACACGCGCTTTTTTCCGGTCAGGCGGTTGAGCGTATTTCTAAAGCGCCGATTACAAAAATAAAAGTCACCGATACAGTTGAATTAGCGAAAGAAAAACAAATCAATAAAATCGAAGTCCTAACAGCCTCCCATCTTTTTGGGGAAGCGATAAAAAGAACTCATGGGGATGAATCAATAAGTTCGTTATTTGATTAAAACTTGGAGTAACAAATGTCAGAATCAGGATTAGAAATTCAAAAAAGAGAAATTGTAGGTAAGAAAGCAAACCAGCAGCTAAAAAAGGAGGGAAAGATTCCCGGCATTTATTATATGCACGGCGAGGAATCCATTCCTGTCGCAGTAGATGCAAAGCAGCTAAAGACTTTGATCCAATCTGAAGCCAGCATCATCGATCTTAAATTTGATGGCGATAAAAAACCAACCCAGTCAATTATCCGTGAAGTTCAGTGGGACCCATTATATGGTCATCCGTTGCATGTAGACTTTATGGGCATAAAATTGACGGAAAAAGTGCATGTGGATGTTCCGGTTCACATCGTTGGGACAGCATTTGGCGTCAAACAGGAAGGCGGTATTATGCAGCATATTATCCGTGAGATTTCAATAGAAGCTCTACCGCTCGACATTCCGGAACATATAGACGTCGATATCACCGATTTAGATATTGGTGATTCAATTCGGATTGACGATTTATCCATTGATAAAGTTAAAATCCTAACCGACCCCACGCAGTCAATTGTGGTGATCAGGCCACCGACTATCGTCGAAGAACCGGTGGTTGAAGAAGAAGGCCTAGAAGAAGCTGAAGAAGGTGCTGAACCGGAAGTTATCGGTGAAAAGAAAGAAGAGTCAGATGAAGAAAGTAGTGAATAGTTATTTAAATGGAATAAATAAACGCAAAGGTCAGGAGTTACTTCATTTAATAGCGCAAATTTTTTACTGGTGGGACTGGGTAATCCGGGGTTTAGATACAAACGAACAAGACACAATATTGGATTTCTGATCATTGATCACTTAAAGAAAACCAATGAATCCTCGGCACCGGTAAAAAAGAGAAATTACACGTTCAGTAAAACTGTTTTTGGTGAACAAAGTGTGATTTTAGCAAAACCCCTGACTTACATGAATAGAAGTGGAGAGGCGGTAGTAGAATTAGCCCAACAATTCAAGATTCCACCCGGCAATCTCCTGGTAATTTTTGATGACTTTAACCTTCCCTTTGGAAAACTTCGGGCCCGGAGCAAAGGGAGTGACGGCGGGCACAACGGATTAGCTTCCGTGATTCACAAACTGGAAAGCAGTGATTTTCCCAGACTTCGTGTTGGAATCGGTAGGGACAATCTAACCGATACAATTAAGTTCGTACTTTCAAAATTTAATAAAAAAGAAAAAAAAGAGTTGCCGGGTTTAATTAAACTTGCAGCGGACGCTTGTCTGCATTTTGTTGCAGAAGGCATTTTAAAGACGATGAATAAATTTAACTAATGAAGAAAACAGGAGGACTTAATTTTGATTAGCATTGCCGTAGCAGCTAGTTTGGTTGCTTTAGCTTTTGTGGTCTATCTGATCTTTGATGTCATGAAAAAAGATCAAGGAAATGACCGCATGATCCAGATTTCGAAGGCAATTCAAGAAGGAGCTAAAGCATTTCTAAAACGTGAATATATGTACATCGGCAGCTTTGTGGCAGTCATATCCGTGCTAATTGCTCTCGCTCCCCAATTCTCGGATGTGGGATTGGGATGGAGAACTTCAGTTGCATTTATCTGCGGTGCAGTTGCTTCCGCCTTAGCCGGTTACATCGGCATGGGCATCGCAACACGCGCCAATAGCAGAACAACTCAAGGCGCGCTGACCGGCGGCTTAAAAGGGGCGCTCAGTGTGGCAGTCTCAGGAGGCGCGGTGATGGGCATGAGTGTTGTTGGCTTGTCCTTGCTCGGTCTCTGCCTGATTTTCTATATGTTTGAAGGCAAACCGACGATTATCAACGGCTATGCCATGGGCGCCAGCCTGGTCGCTTTGTTTGCCCGCAGCGGCGGCGGTATTTTCACAAAGGGTGCGGACATGGCTGCAGATCTGGTTGGTAAAATAGAAGCAGGCATCCCTGAAGATGATCCCCGAAATCCTGCTGTTATTGCAGACAATGTTGGTGACAACGTCGGCGACGTTGCCGGACTTGGCGCCGACCTTCTCGAATCGTATGTGGAATCCATCATTGCTTCCCTTGCAATCGCTGCTTTAATAGGACTGACAGCTGCGGATACGGTTGTGCGTAATCTGCAGTTCCTGCCGTTCTACATTGCCAGTGCCGGAATCGTTTCGTCCATTGTTGGTATTATGTTTGTCCGGATTGTCGGGAAATCAAACCCACAGAGGTCTCTAATGGGCGGAACGTATCTCAGCGCCGCTTTAACCGGAATCGCAACTTATTTTATAGTCAAAAATTTTGGCGCGGAATTTACCGAAGAAGGCAAAGCTTACTCGTTAATGGGACCCTTTTATGCAACCCTTTGCGGCGTCGTTTCCGGGGCTGTGATAGGCTTTGTTAGTGAGTACTTTACTTCAACGAAATACAACCCGGTTAAAAAATTAGCGGAAGAATCCCAAAGCGGTCCGGCGTTAACAGTAACCGGCGGTATTTCTGTGGGTATGGCTTCTACCGCTGTTCCGGTGATTGCTTTAGCGATCGCGGTTATGCTTTCCTACCATTTTGCCGGCATTTACGGAGTTGCAATGGCGGCAGTGGGAATGTTGGCCACGACGGGAATGGTGGTCGCTGTAGACTCCTACGGCCCCATTGCCGACAACGCTGGCGGCATCGCGGAAATGGCCAAATTAGATCCCAAAGTTCGGGATATTACAGATAACCTGGATGCGGTGGGAAATACCACAGCAGCAATTGGCAAAGGTATGGCGATTGGCTCGGCGGCATTTGCATCCCTCGGTCTCCTCGTCGCTTATATGAAATCTGCGCAAGTCGATGTCGCCGACATCAAAAATCCACGGGTTTTGGCGGGCTTGCTTATCGGCGGTATGTTTCCGTTTCTGATTTCTTCGATGTTATTCAAAGCGGTCAGTAAAGCCGCCTCCCAAATGATTGAAGAAGTCCGAAGGCAGTTCAGAGAGATTCCAGGTTTGATGGAAGGGAAAGTCTTACCCGATTCAGCCAGGTGTGTGGACATTAGCACCAAGGGTGCTATTCAAGGCATGCTCCTGCCAGGTTCATTGGCTCTTGTTACACCGGTTGTGATCGGCTTAGCCCTTGGGGCAGAAGCTCTTGCCGGTCTTTTAGTCGGGGCGCTGATCACCGGTGTAATGCTTGGCATTCAAATGGCGAATTCCGGCGGCGCGATGGACAACGCAAAAAAATACGTCGAGGAAGGCAACTTCGGCGGTAAAGGGTCTGACACCCATAAAGCTACGGTAATCGGCGATACGGTTGGCGATCCATTAAAAGATACGGTTGGGCCTTCAATCAACATTTTGATAAAACTTATGGCCGTGATTTCATTGGTACTTGCACCGCTTTTCATTTAAAAAATAGCGGACACAGAGTACACTGAGACTCATAAAGAACACAAAGAAAAAAACGAGAAAAAAAGATGAAATATGAAAATTTAATATTATTTTTTAAAACTCTGTGTTCTCTGTGCAATCTCAGAAACCTCTGTGTCCATTTTCTAATATTAAGGAGGTGACTTCCAAATTGAGTAAGTATGAAACAACTTTTGTAATCGATTCATTGCAAAAATCCGAAAATAAGGAGAATATTCTTACGAAGGTGGAGAACTTCATCAAAAATAATGGCGGCGAAATTGGCGAAGTTGAGGATTGGGGCAAAAAAAGACTGGCCTACGAAATTAATCGAAAACAGTATGGGAATTATTATCAAATCCACTTTGAGGGACCGGGTAATTTGCCCGGTTTATTAGAGCAAGAATACAGACTCGAAGAGGGTATTTTGCGTTTCCTAACCATTACTTCTGATCCTAGAGCAGCCTTGAAAAGAGAAGAGCCTGTAGAACCCGCAAAGGAAACTAAGGCAGCTGAAGTAATACCCGAAGACGCAAAAACAGAAGACAAACCAGGTGAAAACGATTCTAAGGAAGAGGCCGTTGTTGAGGATGTCAAAGAAGAGGTTGAAGAGACAGAAGATCCTGAGATAAAAGAATAAAGAAGCAAAGGAGTGCTTTAAATTCGTACCGGACGTTATGATAATGTAGCGAAAATTATATGGTGCACAGGAGGGTGCTTAAATGGTAAACCTAAAGATGCCGGACATAAACAACATATTAATAGCAGGTAATTTAACAGGCGACCCGGTTTTAAGAGAAACAAGCAACGGCACTCCCGTAGCAAATTTCTACATTGCTGCAAATCGTAAATTTAAAGATAATACCGGTCAGTGGAGAGAAAATGTATGTTTTGTCGGTGTTGTTGCATGGTATAAATTAGCCGAGAGCTGCTTTGAATATCTAAAAAAGGGCGCTGCGGTAATGGTTGAAGGCGAGCTTCAGAGCCGGAACTGGAAGAATGAAGATGGCTCTAATAATAATGTTGTGGAAATTAAAGCTCGACGGATTCAATTTCTTAACCGGCAAAATAAAAAGGATGAGTCTTTTCTTTTTGAACCGGTGACGGAAGTAACATCTGAAGTGGAATCCGATATTCCGGCCAGCGCTAACGTTAAAAACATCGAAGTCGTTTCCACTGATGAAGACAAAATAAAAAAACAATGGTTTGAATTTTAAGATTTGATTTAAAAGATTTAGTTTGAATTTTTAAAGGAGTTATATTTGTATGCTAAAGAAAACAAAAATATGTAGGTTCTGTGAAGACGGTGATGTTTATATCGACTATAAAGATGATAGGCGATTATTACGCTTCACGACAGAGCAAGGTAAGATTATTCCGAGACGTACCTCAGGCACGTGTGCATCCCATCAAAGAATGCTGAAACGTGCCATTAAAAGGGCCAGACATCTTGCTATTATTCCGTACGTGGTTGAAATGCCGAGATAGTTAACTGGTATTCAATTTCTTTTAATATTTACTTGCAAAATTAGGACTTGTTAGATGAAAATCATTTTAAAAGAAGATTTTGAAAGCCTGGGTAAAGTTGGGGAAGTCGTTGAAGTCAAAGCAGGTTTTGCAAGAAACTTCCTCATACCGAAACAAGTTGCACTTCAGGCAACTCCACAAAACCTGCGGGTTATTGAGCAGGAAAAAGCGAGAAACAAGATTAAACTCTCAAAGGATAAGCGGGAAGCTGAGGTATTGGCAGAACAGCTCAAAAAGGTATCTCTAACAGCAAATGTCCAGGTCGGTGAGGAAGATAAAATTTTTGGCGCTGTTACTTCACAAAACATCTCCGAGTTGTTATCCGCAAAGGGATTTGAAATTGATAAACGAAAAATCCAATTGGAAGACCCTCTGAAAGCGCTTGGCGTGTTCGAAGTTCCAATTAAACTACATACCGAGGTTGAAGCAAAGATCAAAGTTTGGGTGGTAAAGGAATAATCCACTCTATTTAGACCAGTACGAAGGTAATTAACTCAAACATTTACTTACTATCGGGGAGGACTGTAAATGGAAAGAGATTTTCCGCAATGTCAAAAATGCTCGACCGGAGTTCTAATCCCGCTCTCCGATTATGGACGTGAAGGATCATCGATTATGTATAAGGCCTGGGTTTGCACGGATCCGAACTGTGGCTTTAGTATTCGCATTGATAACGGTGAAATAAGCCTTGGAAAACAACTGCAGCAGTCCTCTAAGTAACGAGATATTTAGGTGCACTTAATCGAGGGTAATAGGGTCTCCTTTTACCCTTTTTTAATGAGCAGAAATTAAATGTCTGTGAGATTTCTCAAGAATTATAAGGTCAAAATAGTTGCACTTGTATTTGCGATACTCATTTGGTTTTTTGTTGTCACAGAAAATGAATATGAACATGTCATAGAAATTCCGGTTGCGGTTATCAACACGCCACCAGGCAAAGTCATTTTGAGCGACTTGCCGAAAGTCGTTAAAGTTAAAATAAAAGGTACGGGGAAAGACTTGATCGCGCTCATGGTTCGTACCGGCGCGCGGCTGAATCTTGATTTATTTGACGTCGAGCACAGCAAGACTTTTTACATAAAGCCCAAAGATGTATTTCTTTCCCGGACAATCGGCGCCATCCAATCCAACGAGATAATCATGCCCGATTCGATTACCGTTGTCCTGGCCGATTTTCAAAGAAAAAAAATCCCGGTCACCAGTAATATAAAACCTAAAGTTGCCCCGGGGTTTACAATAGTAGGCGACGCTCGGATCAACCCTGATTCAGTGCTAATTTCCGGGCCCCAAAACCTCGTTTCAAAAATCAATTCTATCGCAACCGAAGAAGTAAAATTTGAAAATCTAACCGACAAATTGAAACAAACCATTCCCCTGGTTTCACAGCTCTCAAATAAAATAAATGTCTCGATAAACCAGGTTGAGATTTCGCTAGACATACAAAAGCTGGTTGAAATTACTATAACGGGTGTTCCGGTCAACATCAGGAATGCGCCTAAGAATGTTAATATTTATCCGCGGCCCTCAACGTTAAGCTTGGTTTTAGTGGGCGGGGGAGAATTACTTACCCAGCTCAATCGGAATGATATTATTGCCTATTTGGATTATAACCGGGTAAAAGGGTCGCCCGGCATTGAACACCCGGCGGTAATTGAAAAACCACCCGGCATTCATTATAAGGATGTCCAGCCTAAAACTTTTAAGCTGGTTTTTGAGGAAAATTTGTCTAACTGATATTTGACCGAATCCAAGATTGCTTATCTTAATGGTTGAAAGGGAGCTATTTTACGTCTCACCGGAAGATGTTTTTCATGACATTTTAAAATTGAAACTCCAGGAGGTTCACCATCTCTTAAATGTGCACAGAAAGAAAAAAGGAGATTTCTTCATAGCTGTCGATGGCAGGGGAACCGGCTACGATTGCGAAATCGAATCCTTTGACAAAAATACCTTAACAGCTAAAATTCTCAAAAAGCACAGATTTTATGGAGAGCCCTTATTTAAACTTACCCTCGCTCTTGCCATACATAAAAAGAGCCGCTTCGAGTGGGTTATAGAAAAAGCTACTGAAATAGGAGTAACCAACATTATTCCTCTCTTAACAAAAAGAACAAACCAGAATGAACAAACTCTGAAACCTCAGCGAAGCGAACGAATCGCCCTGGCTGCGATGAAACAAAGCTGCCGTTCTTTTTTACCCACGATTACACCAGCAAAGAATTTTGAATCCCTTTGCGAAGATTCATCAAATTTCCATATAAAACTCATTGCACACGAAAAAGAGACCAGCAAAAATTTAAATGAAATTTTACAACTCGACGAGAACGTTTTGCAGAGGATAAAATCAGGGATTGTCTGTATCGGCCCGGAAGGCGGATTTACAAATGAAGAGATCGAGCTGGCAAATTCATCCGGATTTTCCACTTTTGGATTAGGGCCGAGACGGCTGAGAACGGAAACAGCCGCGCTGGTGGTTGCGAGCCTAATACTTGATCGAATGGGAGAATTACAATAACAGGAGTACTAAAATCAGATTCGTTTTCTCCTTACTAAATATTATGATCTAACATTTCTCACTGGTTTGACAAGGCAGGAGTGTAAAAATCAGTGAGTGTAGCGAACGTATTTTTACATGAGTTTAGCTTTAGTTTCTGCAAAAATACGCTTCGCTGATTTTTGCACTCCTATTTTTAGCCGATTAATCTTGTAAATGAAATTTCTGCATTAAATGAATTTTTTCATCCTAAATGGAATAATTACAATGTCAACTGAAGTGAGAAATGTTAGTTATGATTAAAAAGCAAAACGTATTTTTACCTTATTAGCCGATGTCTTTTGTAATCGGGGCTTATAAAGCAACAGGAGATTAATTATGGTCGATTGTCTTTTTTGCAAAATAATTAACAAAGAAATTAATAGTGATATCTTATTTGAGGACGACGACGTTTTAGCTTTCAAAGACATCAATCCCCAGGCGCCGATTCATTTTTTAATCGTACCCAAAAAACACATTTCAACCATAAATGATCTACAGCAGGAAGATGAAAAATTGACAGGCAAAATGATCCTGACAGCTCAATCACTTGCGAAACAGGAGAATATCGACGAAAACGGCTACCGATTAGTCTTTAATTGCAACAGTGATGGCGGCCAAGAAGTCTATCACATTCACTTGCACCTGCTGGGCGGTCGCCGGATGCAGTGGCCCCCTGGTTAAACTTTGTTCTTTTCCTAAAATTTTCTTGATTTTCGTACGATAATTATTTAGATTGTAGCTCTTTTTCACTATAATGTAATATCAATATTAACAAAGCCAGGAGGTTGTAACCGAATGCCAAGTGTTAAAGTACGCGAAGGGGAAAATTTTGAGAGAGCTTTGAGACGATTTACCAAAGCCTGTCAAAAAGCAGGAGTATTCTCCGATTATCGCAAACATCAAGCCTTTGAAAAACCCAGCGAGCGCAAAAAAAGAAAGTTGGACGCCGCTCGAAGAAAACAACGCAAAATGTTGATGATGGAAAACTCCTAATTTACTTTCGATTGCAGAGTAACCATCCTTAAAAAATAGAGAGTTCCATGGAAATACAAAATCGCCTGAGCGAAGATTTAAAAACGGCGATGAAGGCAAAAGAGAAGATTAAGGTCGAAACGATCAGAATGGTTCGGGCTCAGCTAAAAGACTTCCAAATCGCAAAAAGAGACGAGCTTAACGAAGAAGACGAAATTTCGGTACTGATAAACGCGGCGAAGAAAAGAAAGGAAGCGCTTGAGCTTTACGAAAAAAGTGACCGCCAGGATTTAATTGAACAAGAAAAGCAGGAGTTGGAGATCATCTCTGCTTATCTTCCCGCTCAATTATCCAAAGAAGAAGTCGAAAAAGTTGTTCTAAAAGTCATAGAAGAAGTCGGAGCAAGTTCACTGCAGGACCTGGGAAAAGTGATGGGCGCAACCATGAAGGACCTCAAGGGCAAAGCCGATGGGAGAATGGTACAAGAAATTGTCCGCGAGAAACTAAGTTGAAATCTAAAAACAAACTAACTTCTACATCGACGGGAAGTGAGCAGACACTCTGTTCACTTTTTTTGTTTCTATGAATTACATCGACTACATCATAATAGCTGTCGTGGGATTTTTTGCAATAGGCGGTTTGTTCAAAGGCTTTCTTAATCAGGTCTTTGGATTATTGGGGCTCATTCTCGCCCTGATTTTTGCAACCAAATACATGAGCAACATGGCCGAGCTCGTAGACAAATTTCTCAACATCCCTCCTGCCATGACAACTTTGCTTGGTTATCTAATCATTTTCGTGGGTACCATTTTCGCATTCCAGCTTTTAAATCATGTTCTGCAAAAAGCGGTCAAAGTCTCTTTTCTAAATTGGGTAGACAAAACCGGTGGCGGAGTGGTCGGTTTTGTAAAAGGCGGGGTCATCATCAGCCTCTTGCTGCTTCTCATCTCAATTATTCCATTTAGCGGAAGCATGATTCCCGGGGTAAAAGAAAGTACCCTTTATTACCCGGCAAAAAACTTTGCACCGAAGGTATTTAATTTCATCATGTATGTCATTCCGAATTCCAAGTCGTTTTATGGGGAGCTGAAAGAAACCTTTGATAAATTCTCCGTGTCAAAGTTGGGGGAAAATACCCGTGGACTTTTGGAGTCCTTAAAAAAAAGTGAAAACTCGCAAGACAGTTCCAATGGCAAGTAATCTCTCCGAACTCACCTCTCTTCTCGAATTCGATAAAATCATCTCTCTGCTCCAGGAATACGCCATTTCACCAATGGCAAAAGAGGCATTCGAAGCTCTTGAATTCTTTACATCCAAACCGGCAATTGAATCTCTTTTAACTGAAGTTTCAGAATTCAGAAGTATTTTAGATCATGACGATCCGTTTCCCCTCCAGCAGATTTGGGACGTCAGAACGGATTTGGAAAGCGCGGGTATTGAAGGACATTACTTGCGAGTCGAGGCGCTGATCCGAGTCAGCCAAAATCTCTCGACCAGCTGGCGGGTGCGATCTTATTTGCACAAAAGGCAAGAACAGTACTCCGGCCTTTGGTCTATTTCTGAAAAAATTAACAATTACAAAAACATTGAAAAAGAAATTTCAGAAAAAATTGATTTTAGCACGTCCGAGATAAAGGACTCGGCCAGTCCCAAATTAAATCAGATCAGAAAAGAGATCGGCCGTGCGGAACAAAGCGCCAGAAAAGCCATCGATAGATTGTTTAAAGTTTATTCAGGCAAGGGCTATCTCCAGGATGACCTCGTAACCTTAAAAGGCGGTCGACACGTTTTCCCGGTCAAACTGCAATATAAAAAAAGCGTTCAGGGTCTGGTGCACGATCAATCTTCCACCGGTGCGACTTTGTTTATCGAGCCTTTTGAATCAATAGAACTGAACAATGAAATCACCCGGCTTAAAGTAGAAGAGAATCGGGAGATAGAGCGAATTCTCAGGGGTCTGACAGACCTGGTTCGTGAAGATTTACCCGGCATCGAACAAAATGTGGCGGTTTTAGCGAGGCTTGATTTTATCCACGCAAAAGCGGTTTTTTCTCGGAATTTGAGCTGCAGTCAACCGGCATTAAACGAAAACAACTGCATCCGGATTTCCAAGGGCAGACATCCTTTGCTTCTACTGCATAAAGAAAAAACGGAAGATGTAGTTCCTCTCGATCTCAAAATTGATGAAAACATTCGCACAGTGGTGATCACGGGACCGAATGCCGGCGGTAAAACTGTGACCCTGAAAACCGTCGGTCTGTTTTCGCTCATGGTGCAATCCGGTGTGCCAATCCCGGCCGACCCGGACTCAAATATGCCGATCTTTGAAAACATCTTTGTCGATATCGGCGACTTTCAGTCGATTGAACAAGACCTGTCGACCTTTACTTCTCATTTGCAGAAAGTGCACACGATTTTAGAAAATGCCACCAAACGAAGTTTGGTTTTGGTCGATGAAATCGGAATCGGAACCGACCCGGATGAAGGCGCCTCTCTGGCGGTTGCTTTTTTAGAAGAACTTACCAAAAGAAACTGCCTCACTATCGTCACTACACATCACGGCGCGCTGAAATCATTTGCTTATGAAACACCCGGCGTAGAAAACGGCTCGATGGAGTTTAACATCGAAACTTTGCAGCCGGTATACAAATTTCGAATGGGGGTTCCGGGGTCGAGTTACGCCATCGAAATTGCCAATCGTCTGGGAATTTCAAAAAGTGTGCTCGACCGTTCCCGTGAGCTGCTTGGAACGGAAAAAACCAATCTGGAAAAACTCATTTTAGAACTGGAAAAAAAAGCGCAGGAGTCTGAAAAATTTGCTGAAAAATTAAAACTTGAAAAAATCCGTCTGGAAGGATTGTCCAGTTTGTACAAACAGCGCTACGAGTCCATTAAAGAAAATGAAAACAAATTAAAAGAAAAAGCCCTGGAAGAATCTGAGCAATTTTTAGCGAACGCAAATGCGGCGCTTGAACACGCCATAAAGGAGGTTCGGGAAAAACAGGCGGATCGCGGAGCTATTGCTGAGGCTAAGCAGCTTATAAAAACTGAAAAAGAGAAGGTAGTTCAAGCGAAAAAACAGCTTAAAACAGAGGGTGTTGAGCAAGATTCTTCAAATCGGGCAAAAATTGAAATGGGTGAGCAAGTTTATTGGAATAAACAAAATGTCAGGGGGGAAATCATTTCTACGCCGGACAGCGCTGGAACAGTACAAATTCAGGTTGAGCAGTTTAAATTTCGGGTGCCTGCAGCAGAACTGTTTGCAGCTAAACCCAAGGCTACCCCCAGCAGGCCGAAACGTCCGATTAAAATCCAAACTTCCGACAAAAGCGAAACACTCCCGGAGCTTGACTTGCGCGGGCAACGATTAGACGATGCGATCATGCAGGCCGACAAATTTCTGGACGACGCACTTTTGGCCGGCTGGAGCCAGGTGCGCATCATACACGGCAAGGGCACAGGCGCGCTGAGAAAGGGTATCGCAGGTTTTTTAGAAAAACACGGGAAAGTCAAAAGCAAAAAAGCCGCTGCCTGGAATGAAGGCGATATGGGTGTAACGGTGGTTGAATTGGATTAAAAAATAGACCTTCCAGGTTTGGGACATCTGCAAGGTTTGGCAAACTCAATGAACTTTTTGAAAAGAATAGCATGACAACCTTCCTGGAAACCGCAATCGAAGCAGCTCGTCTGGGCGGCAAAATCCTCATGGAAAGCCTGAGCGACCTGGAAACCAAACAAGTTCAGCGCAAGCAGGAATTCGATTTTGTGACCCAGATCGACCACCGGTCTGAAGAAGCAATTCTGAAACTGATTCGAGAACGTCACCCCGAACACTCTATCCTGGCGGAAGAATCCGGAGGGAGCAAAGAAGAGCAGGACTATTTATGGATTATCGATCCCCTGGACGGCACCAAAAATTACATTCACGGCTTCCCGGTTTTTGCAGTTTCGGTTGCCTTACAATTCAAAAGTGAATTACGCGTAGGGGTGGTATTTGATCCGGTGCGGGATGAACTCTTTCACGCCGAGAAAGGCAAAGGCGCCTTTCTCAACGACGACCCGATCAAAGTTTCAGAGACTACAGATTTCTCAGAATGTTTACTCGCAACCGGCTTTCCGTTTCGGGCAAAACATTTAACCGAGCCGTACCTGGAGGCATTCAAGGAGCTTTTTTATCAAGTAAGTGACTTCCGCCGGGCGGGCGCTGCTGCTATTGATCTCGCTTATGTGGCCTGCGGCCGGCTCGACGGCTTTTGGGAACTCATGCTCAATTCCTGGGATATTGCAGCCGGGGCTTTGCTAATTGAAGAGGCGGGCGGAGAAGTTACAGACATTTGGCGCGGCGACTCTCACTTAAAGACAGGGCACATTGTCGCCAGCAATGGGCTCATCCATGAGAAAATTACGGCGGCCACAAGTAACAAGTTTAAGGTTCTATGTTGATTTGAGTGGGTAAATAGTACTTGATTAAGATATTTTTTAGCCACGGATTCACCCCATTAGATAAAGATATCAGCTTACCGGAAAACATCAAAGACTCTTATCTAACGGGGTGAACACTGATGAAACACTGATTCTGTTTAATAAATGAAACGCTTGAATTCTACTTTCTCTTTTCCGAAATTGATGAGTAAACCTACTTTTATTGTTGTTGCTTTTAGTTCATTGAGTAACTGTGGCTCATCTTTTGGATGTATTCTTTTGCGACTTTAAGTTCCACGATAACCTTTTCAGCCACAATC
>JADFPY010000052.1 GCA_022562085.1 candidate division KSB1 bacterium
CAGACCCACAGTTTCGCGGATCAGCGCTTATGCACGATTGGGTCCATTCCAATCGGACTGGCAATCGGCTGATTGCCGAGGCCATCGCAACCCGGGTCAAGTAAATAATCGTGCTATTCTCTTCCATCAAAAAAAATTCCAGACGAAATAGCAACTGCGGTCATATAAGAATACAGCTGGTTTTAATTGTGCATCCTTATACAAACACAATGAGTTCAACCTTAATCTCCTGTTAACTGAAATGAGATCGGCAACCGAGCAGTAAGCCAAAATTTCTTATGCTGTAAACACTTAAGAGCACGTTGAATCGCTGAAGAAAAGATATACTAGAAGATTGAGAGTATATCAATTCACTCATCCCCAAAAGCCGTCCCAAGTGCACGTGCCGCCACAACTTCATCGCAATCTAAAGGCACTGTTTTCAGGTTGGCGATCGCTTCTTTGATGGGCACATAATCAATTTTGTTTCCTCTCAAGGAAACCATGATTCCAAACAACCCTTTTGCCGCAAGCTCACAAGCCTTCACGCCATACTTAGTTGAAAGATTTCGGTCGAACGGTGTGGGTGAGCCGCCACGCTGTAAATGACCCAAAACCGTTACCCGCGCTTCCAGACCGGTATCTTCTGATATTTTCTCGGTAACCAACTCGCCGATGCCGCCTAAACGTTTAACGTCGGTTCGTTTTATATCCACTTCTTTGACCATCAATTCACCGTCTTCCGGCCTGGCGCCTTCGGCGACACAAACAATACTGAAGCGCTTACCGTGCAAGCTGCGTTCTTGTACTTTTTTATAAATACTTTGCCATTTGAATGGAATTTCAGGAATCAGGATAATATCAGCGCCACCGGCAAGCCCCGCACCTAAAGCAATCCAGCCGGCATACCGGCCCATCACCTCGATAACCATCACCCGGTGGTGTGAGGAAGCAGTCGTGTGCAAACGGTCAATGGCCTCGGTCGCAACGAAGAGCGCTGAATCATAGCCAAAGGTCTGATCGGTTGCCGAAAGATCGTTATCGATTGTTTTGGGAACGCCAACGATGTTCATCCCCATTTCCGACAATTTTTGGCAGATGTGCATTGTGCCGTCGCCGCCGATTGCAACCAGAGCATCCAGACCCCAGCGCCGGTAATTCCGCATCACCCGCTCTGATTCATCAACGATTTTTATCTGCCCGTTCCGGTCTTCCACGGGATAGTGAAATGGGTCGCCTTTGTTGGAAGTGCCCAAAATCGTTCCGCCTAAACTTAGAATCCCTGAAACTTCTTTATTGCTAAGGTCGTGAATTCGATCCTCAACAAAGCCCTCAAATCCATCCTGGATGCCCACGACGCTCGCACCGCATTCGCCCATGGCCGCTTTAGCAACTGCCCGGATGACCGCATTCAAACCCGGACAGTCACCGCCGCCGGTGACAATGCCAACACGCTTTATCTTTGATTCAGTCATGTTTCTCTATTTATATTATGGATCATCTGAAAAAGAGTTACAGAAATTTTACATAAACCGTGATTTTATAAGAAAAAAATATTAAACACCGAATGACACTGAAAACAGCGAAGATTTTCCGAGAGTTAATAAGTCTTTTTCAATTTGCAATACAAACGTTGTCAAGTTTCTATTTAAAACTGAGGTATTTACGCAGTTTTCAGTGATATTCGGTGTCCGTCGGTGTTTCAATTTCATTAAATCAGAGCAACTAATTCTCAGATGAAACTAATTTATAAAAATTTAAAACTGTTTTGAACTCAAGATGAATTTAGTTCAAAACCTCCACAAAATAAAGCAAAATGTCAAAAAAATATTTACCCTTTTCATGTTTATTAATTCTGAAAGAGTGGAAATCAGATGAAAGGAAGAGACTTAAGTTGAGTTTGATAATTTTCAGGGAAAAGGCGGGAATCCCAGCTTTCTTGTATTCAGGAGTGAGAGTGATTTTTTGGACAAGTTACAGAAATGCTAAACGCGTCATCTACATCATGGAAAATACCTGGCGGTCAAGTGATTGCCCGGCTGACCTTGAAAATAATCAAAAACGTTTAGAACAATTTCATCCTTTCGTCCATAGAACTGCTGATATAATTCGGCAAGCGGGGACAAATCAAATGAAACCTCTATGGTAATGTAGGCATCACAAGCATCATCCTTGCCGTTGTGCCGGAGAAAAAGATTCGCCTGAACCGGGTTTGATTCCATGAATGCTCCCGGGCTCATGAACAACTCAAATTCGTGTTCTTCGCACCCGCCGCTGTAAGACAAATTCAAACTGATTTCATTACCGGCGACTACAACTGAATTCAAATCAAATTGATCAAGTTGGATTGAATCGGGCGGGAGATCACTTATTTTTACAAGATCTGACATGGCAATGACGCGAAAGTTAAGTTCTTCTGAAACTGGATTTTCAATGTCTTTAAAATCCAGCCTTGGCGTTGCTTTTGCGATATACTCTCCAAGCGGCAGCGGCGTGTGCAGATTAACAGATAACCAATTGTATTCCACAGTTAAAGTATGGCCAGCTTTCAATGTATCTTCAACTATAAGCGGAATGTAGAAAACCCCATCAACTGAGCTTCCAAGTAAGCTATCTCCCTTAAAAACCTCAAATATTACAAATGGGCCCGTGTCCTGATTAATAAACGAATAACTATTTTCAGATGTGTTTTCGATTGCAAAGCGAAAGTTTATGTCCTGCCCGAAATTAAATTGGGTTGTGTCAATGTCCTGGCTATTCTTAAGAAAGAATTTCGTCGAAACCTCATTTGTTTTTGAAGAGTTAATTGAATTCTCGCAGCCAAGAAAAAACATTAAACTTACCAGCACATATTTAGTCATTTGGTTCTCCACTTTGGCTTCTAATTAGAATTTGAAATAACATGCAAAACCTCGTATTCGGAAGGTCTGCTAGCGTGCTGAGCTGGATATTGGTCAAGCTGCATGAGTGTAATTGCGCCGTAGAAAAAGAAACAAAAGCACGCCCCCGGCCATTAATGCATCGCCGCCTGATACAGAGCCGCAACATCCTGAGTCTTCCTGTGAAAAAAAAGGATCTTTGTGCTCGAGGAAAGCCAGGTCTTCCCCAGCTCGCTCCAAAGATGCTGTTCGGGTGCAGATATTTGTGCGAAGTTCGCCGTTTGTGCTCATATCGGCGTAAATCACGTATGTTTTGCCGACGACAAAATCAAAGCCACAGGAGGCACAATTCAAGCCAGTGAAGATTTCGCCGACTTTGCTGCCTTTCCAAAGTTTGAGAAGCGTGAATTTCGCGACCCGACGGTTCTCGTCAGCACGTTTAAAGGAAGTCACCGTGGCCATGAAAACCGCATCCGAGTTCTCGAATTCCTCGGACGGGGGTGGCGGCGGTATACACGAGCAGGCTCGCAGTTCCTTCCCGGGAAATATTATAAACGTAAGTACCAAAATACAGCAAGTAAATTTATTCAATTTGTACCTCTAATCTTCAAGTGTGCTTCCGCCAATTCTCAGCCAAGATGGTTGTTAAAATCTTTTTGGGTCTAAGATTTCCCCTTGCAGAAATGCCAGAGAATAAGTCTTCATCATACATAAATGATTAGGAAACCGATTTCAGGTGGCATTGGTCTTCTTTCTGCGATTTAAGAAAAGCACGATGGCCAAAATCAAAATACCGGCCCAGCCAAAGCCGCTGTTGTTGACATAGCGGATTTCGCGAAACTCCCTTCTATCCTCCGTTGTTTCGATTTCAATATCTTGCTGCATTTCGGACTTGGTAAAGGTCCTGCGTAACTTGGTTACGAAAACACCTGGCGGAATATAGTTGGCCATCGTTGGATATTGAAGTGCGATGGACTCAGCTTCGGTTTCATCAATTTCGTTTGCGTACTCTACTTTGGCACCGGGAAAGCGCATGGGATCTTTGCCAATGCTGTAAACCAAAACTTCAGTGCGCTCATTCGTACTGATCGCAGAGATTTTCAACGGATAAGTCAATGAGGTATTTGCATAATCAAACGTGATTTTGACCGGTGAAGTCGTTGCAGCCCACCATTGATTGATCAATGGCGGAACTTGACTCGGATCCAGCTTCATTGCCACAAAAAACCAATTTTTCGTTATATAGTCCGCCAGTACTTGAGCATCGGCGGGATCAAATTTGTAATTGTTTTCATTCAGCCATTGAGTTAAATCATCAGCGCTTGTGGCCTGTAAAATCGCGGCCTGAAACATCCCGACGATCTCTTCGCTTATCACGGTCACGCCACTGGCTGCATCTTGAACGAGGTCACCTTCGGCAAAACTACGCAGAAATGCCGGCCCGACAATTTGATTATTATCGTCGCAGCCGCAGCCACTGGTACTCTGCCGGATAATGGGTTGCGTCATAAAGCTGGCCTCAGTAAAGATGTTTGAGCCAACGGTAGAAAGACTCGGTTCTGCCGGCACCGGCACAAGAATACCGAAATCGCGGGCATCGCCCTCAAAGTGTACCTGCGGAATTAAAGAGACTTCACCTTCCCCAAAAACCAGGATTGTTCGTTGAGCCACGCCAAATATATCGCGACCATTTTGCGGAAAAATAACGCAGTAGCTGTCCCCGCTCTCATAAGAGACAGCGACCATCAAAAAGAGTGCGGACCAAACTGCGAGCATATTAATAATTTTTCTCATGACTTTACCTCCTAAGTTGTAGTTTTTATTTCAAATTTAATCTTTATTTGTCTTAATATTGAGTATCCGGTTTTCAAAATCGATGACTTCGAGAACGTAGGTAAATTTCCCGGAGCCAAGCGGTGTTTCGCCTACAAAGTCAATCGGCTGAATAATAAATTCATTCTCGTCCACAAAGAGTCGAACGTAAGCATATCGGTAGGCCACCTCAAAAGTTTTATAACGCGACTTCTCATCGCTTTTTATTGTACCGTAATTTATCGGCTCATCATAAGTGTTGACTTCCACGCGCAGAAAGTCGTACTCACTGGCATTGTGAATGCGGATAAGTGTGGAATTTTCTCCAAATATATCACAGGATATTAAGCCAAACCCAATCACGAAAATCAGGATACTAAGAAAAAACTTTGTCAGTGATTTCTTTTTCATCGATTCGCAACACCTCTTTCAATTACCCTTGAAATTTCTTGTCTCATAGCCTATCTCCTCGTCTGCAATCCCCTGGTGAAAATCCACATAAATAGAACTCGGAAAGCCAAAGTTACTATCGTATTCAATATTAAAAACTGCCACACTATCCGGATTGATAGATTCAACAAATTCGAGAAGCTGGGAAATCGTTTTAAAAAAATCAAAGTTTTCGCTCGGTAAAGAACGGCCATCTTCCAGGTCGGTAATTTCGACAATTGCACCGAATTCGACAGTTATTTTATGAAATCGTCCGGCAGGCGGAGCACAGAAACAAATGACACTCTGCTCAAACTCATAATTCTCAATATTGAGTACCTGCCATTGAGAATGGGTTAACATTTCAGGGAAATTGATAGACTCGTTTTTACACGAGGATATTAGAAAAACAAGAAAAAAGGAACTGATATAAAAAAACATTTGCTTCATATTACTCTCCGAATTTATACCCTAGCCCCACAAGCAAATTTGCACCGGAGAGATCAAATTTATACCGGTCTCTGTCTCTTTTAAAGGTTATCTCCAAAAAGCGGTAACTTGCTTCTGCAAAAAATGAAACTCGCTTCGAGATAGGAAATTCGGGCGTCAAGGAAAGATGTGCGCCCACAGCCCGGCCTGTTCCGGATTTTTGCTCGACGATTCTTTCCTTGCCAAACACATATTCAATGCCGGCTCCCAGCCGAACGATGGGATGCCCGGAAGTTAGCGGATTGGTTTCCAGCGAAAGTGAAACTCCGGTCAGAGTCAAGTCGGCGGCGTTCCCGGCATTGAAGTCCGGCGATTGATAGAAGGGATCGCCGCTGCGGTTGAATGAGTTCACGCCAAATTTCAAGCGCCCCTGTTTTCCCAAAGGCGATGAAAGCACTATTTTCCCTAGCGGAGCATCGCCATAAATATTCTGGATTTCTTCATCGATAGGTGTAAACACGCCTCCGAGTGCAATGAGCTGCCAGCCGCTGTTTGATTGAGCAATGAGTTGCAGGGGGAACAGGCAAGTGAGCAGTGCAATGATTTTTAGTTTCATGGTTCTACCTCCGAAATAATTATTTTGGCTATAAACGTAAAAGAGCGCCCAGGATCGCTTTGGTATCAGGATCGATAATTATTAAAAATCTCAATTTCATTTTATTTTCAAATTAATGAAAAAGCAAACCTGACTTGAGCCTCTATCCATGAGAATAAAAACCAAGGAGGAGGAGTAAACGGGGTTATGCTAAATCTATTTGATACCTGTGGCGGGTTAGCTTTTTTCATTTTTCTCAACTCAAAAACTACTCAATAATTTTCGATGTAATCAAATGCTTCTGGATTGGATAGGAAACACCATCTACGTTAGCTGAGATCAATTTTGATAGGCCGTCGGCCGTTTTGTATTCGACAAGCCCGACTCCCGGCGCATACTTACACACACGTTCAGGTCCTTGGGTGACTGGCATATCAAACAAAACCTCAATGCAGTTCGTGAAATTACCTGCCGGCACCAAAACGACTTCGTCCGTATTAGGTATTCCCGCTTTGAAAGCGCCATAGCTCTGCCATTCGGCTCCCTTGCCAAGATTAAAGTCGATTAACAGGAAGTCTTTTTCAAAGTAATTGATGAAAACTTTCCCGCCGTCATCGACTCGATAAAAGCTGCTATCGGAATAAGCGTTATTTTCAAAGCTTCTTTTGAAGATAAAATATTCTTTTTCGTTTATTGTTCTGCCGCCGACAACCTCAATCGTCCAGGTGAAGTTCTTTTCCACATTTTTATAAGTCCATGAGTCTCCTTTCCCAACCGGGAAATATTGGTTCGATTTGTCATCCATACTAAAAACAAATGAATGAAGAGAGGCTGACAAAGTTACCAGAGCAAGAAGAGTATTCAACTTTTTCATTTAATTTACCACATCAAGGTATTTTTGTATGGGACTTCCACCAGGTATGGACACCAGGACCGCTCGAATTGCAAATCGCCCGGTAAGAGCATCGCCGTTATTGTCGCGGCCGTCCCAGGTGACTTGATAAGATTTTGTTTCGCCAGGTTGAATATCCAGCGTCCAAATTTGTAAAGTGAAGGCTTTCCCGTGAGCCCAGTTCCAGACCAAAAACTCCGGTCCATCCCCTACCACCGGCTCCTTCACAGCCAGAAAGTCAAATACTTGTCCCGACTCAAATCTAAGCCTAACCGATCGGTCGCTGACATTTGTGACCAAAAGCGTCATCTCTACACTTTCATCCGGGTTTATTTGGGATTGACTGAGCCGCAGATCAAACTGTAGACCATAGCCGGTTACTTTAGAGATGAGTCCCAAAATTCCTTGAATAATTCTGGCAAGATTTTCAGGAACGGAGATGCCATCAGTATGCACCGTTTTACTCTGATCGTTTTCACGGTAAGAAATGGCATAAATAAAAGCGTCAGCCGTGCGATTATCAATGTATGAGTCGTTTAATCCAAAAAAATCATTTTCGGTCATCAATTTTTTGATATCTTCCAGTTGTGCCGGCGCGAGTTGAATTTTCCAATTGGCTCCCGGGCGCAAGCTGTCTTTAAAAAAAGCATTGCCGGACTCATCCACCTGCAAATTTTGCTGGACTCCGGCAAATCCACCGGAAATGTCGACATTCAGAAAAATGGTTCCCGGTGCAACAATTTCCTGCGGAGTGTCGGTTTGTTGCTCACCCCCACTAAAAGGTGATGGAAAGTCGCAGGCAACGAAAAACAGAACAAAAAGAGTAATTGTTGAATAAATAACACGTTTCATTGTCACCTCAGGTTTTGATATGAATTAGAATCATGCAGTTTACTTGCAACGGGTATGCCAAAATAGAAAATAGAGATTTCAAATTTCTATTCATCCGGATTCCATGCGCAAAAAACTTTCTGGCTCCGTTTGCAGCAAGGTTTTTAAAATTAATTCAACAGGAAGTAGGCACATTTGTGTATCAGAAATCTGAGATTTCATCAAAAATCTGATAAAAATGCAGCTTAAAAGCGAAAATCAAACCCGGCGGTGAGAATGGCTTTGCGATAAAACCGGCTGCGGATAACCGACTCATTGTTGTAATAAGCAAATCGAAGCAGTGCCGATAAACTTGGGCTCAAGTCTCTTGAAATGTCGAGAACAAAAAAATTGCTTTCTTCTCTTTCGGTATCGACATCAGTCGGAAAAATCGGCAGAACCTCTTCGGGATAGATCTTAATTTGGGCGGCGGCGTAGCCCCTGAGCCAGGTTTTGCTCGACAGCGGAACACCGACGATTAGCACAAATTGGTGGCGGGTGTAATTGTATCCGGGACTGTTTGAATCGTTGTGCTGAAACGAATAATTAAAATTAACCAAAAATAATTTTGTGTAATTTAACTTAAATTGAAATTTATAATTATCATCCTTTTGCTGTATGTCTGGAAAGTCTGTTGAGTCTTCAATTGTAATAATGATGTTTCGATGGTAATCAATCGATTTTCCGGAGAGTTCAAGAACGCCGGTCAACCCGGAAGATAATTTTTTTGAAATAGTCCACTTTAACTGTTTTTCAGAATAATTAAAACCAGGGAAATTTTGATATTCTAATCCGGCGGTATTAATTGCGAATTCATTGAAAAAATTCAAAACTGGTGGGAGTTTAAAAAACAGTTCAAAAGAACCTGTTGAGTAATCTAAAGTATGGTTTAGATAGATTTTTAAACGGCCGCTACCTCGAACTCCCGCAGCAGCTTTGTTCAATCGATATTGTCCGGAGAATTGGACTTCGTTAATAAGTTTATTCTCAATTGAGTGGTGAAAATAAGATTGTAAGCCGCCCTGATAAGAAAAGGCCAGGCGCGTGTTAGCACCTGAACGTGAAGCGCGGGAGTGAAAAAGGAACCTTAAAGAGGAGTCATTTTTTTTAAGACTATCGGTGGTGTTTTCTCTGATGTTGTCATCGAATTCATAGCTTGTTTGCAGCCTGTTTTTGATTCGCCATTTTCCATTATTTTGAGCCCTCGCACTCGGACAAATCAATAGTAACAAATATAAAAACAGTAGGACTCGAATACTTTGCAGAGAATTTTTCACCAAAAGTCTATTGCTTTTTTGACTGCTTAACCGCTTTATAAAAAGTCTCTGCCTGCTTGCCGAGGCTGTCTGCTTTTACTTCGGCCTGCTTCTCTTCTGCCAGCAGATTTTCGATGACCTCTTCCAATTGTTCAGTTGAAAGAGTTGAAAAATCAAAGTCCTTTTGACCGACAAAAATCAGATGGGTTTCAGAAGCTCTAAATCCTTGACTAATCTCAGTGTCGGGATTTGAGTCGTCAGCAGCAGCTAACCGGCTGCTACCATCTGAAGCAATCAAGTTGCCTAGAATCTCCTCTTGCTGATCAAAGAGAGCCAAATCAGTCACCAGTTCGTCAATCCGATTGCGAAGGTTGAGTTCCTTTGTTAAATCCTCCCTCTGACTGCTCAATCGGCTTGCCAAATGCCTGTATTTATCCTCCTGATCTTTTAGTAAATCTGCTTTTTGTTTAATTTTTCTGGGAGTATCTTCCGGCGCAATTCTGAGTTGTGACATTCTAATTTCTATTGTATTCTCTTGGCCGATTCTGCTTTTTATATTTCTTATTTTTCGGCGCAAAGTCTCGATATTCTGCAAAATGGTTTTACGATATTCCTGCGAAAGATGCCTGTTTTCAAAATTGTTCAAGCTTTTTCTGATTTCGGAGTCATAAATTGTTAAAAGCTCATTTCCGGCTTTAACGAGGTTCTGATTCATTTTGTGGATCTCAGAATCAAAATTAGCCATTCGATTTGAAAGGTCCTGCGAGTCTTTAAGCAGTCCCTCCAACTTTTGGTGCTGAAAGTAATTGAGCTCACTTTTATTTTTTAATTCCTGAATTTGGGCGGCATTCTGCTGCAACGGTTCGTTTAAACTATTTTTTTGATTTTCGAGCTCGGATACGGCCGAATCAATTTTCACAAATTGAAATTCAAGAGCCCGCATCGAACCCTGGGCAAACATATTTGCTTCGGCAATTAACAATAGTGCGAAGATAATCATAGCAACTAATTTCATTTTATTATTCCCACTTTTCGAGAGATATTTTCCAGTGCGCATTTCGTTCCTTGTTGTTCACTCATCGAATACCGTCCTGAAAATCTACAATATTCGTGCCAGATCAAAGCAGACCGTATTTCTCAAGTTTGTAGTAAAGGGCGCTGGTCTTGATATCTAAAAGTTTCGCCGCCTCGGTTTTTACGCCGTGAGCTTTGTCCATGGCTTTTTCCAGAAGCTGCTTTTCGGTTGTTTCCAGGGTGCGATTCAAGTTTAAGCCATCCGGTTGCGAATAAGTCAATGTTTGGGCGCCTTCCGAAAACAAAGGTAGATCGGATGCCAGAATATAGGCATCATCACAGAGTACAGCGGCTCTTTCCAAAACGTTCTCGAACTCGCGCACATTGCCCGGCCAATTATATGTTCGCAATTTATCAAGAACTCCGGCTTCGATTTTTAGGTGTGGCATATTCACCTCTTTACTGATTTTTTTTATGAAATGTTCGGTCAAAGCGTGAATGTCATCTTTACGTTCACGAAGAGGCGGCAAATGAATTGGAATGACGTGCAGCCGGTAGTACAAATCTTCCCTGAAATTTCCTTTGTTGATCTCTTCCTGGAGGTTTTTGTTGGTAGCCGCAATGATCCGTGTATCAACTGAGAGGGTCTCTTCTCCTCCAACCCGCTCAAACTCTTTTTCCTGCAGGACTCGCAGGAGTTTCACTTGAGTCCCTAGCGGAATATCGCCGACTTCATCCAAAAAGATGCTGCCACCCTGCGCCAGCTCAAACCGGCCTTTTTTTCTTTTAATAGCCCCGGTAAATGCGCCTTTTTCGTGACCAAACAGCTCTGATTCCAGGACGCCTTCCGCAAGTGCCCCGCAATTGACACGAATAAACGCACGATCTTTTCGGGGGCTGGTTTTATGGATCGCATGAGCCACTAATTCTTTGCCGGTGCCGCTTTCTCCATAAACAATAATCGACGAATCTCCTTTAGCGACCTTTTCAATCGTTCTGAAAACGGTCTGCATCACCGGTGAGTTGCCGATAATCTCTCCAAAATTAAATTGCCCGTCCAATTGGTCGCGCAAATAGTGGTTCTCTTCCGAGACACGCTGCAGCTCGGCTTTTTGTTGCACTCGTTCCAGAACCAGGTTCACTTTTAAAGTAAGCTCTTCCGGAGAGAAGGGCTTGGTGATAAAATCGGCGGCGCCTTTCTTCATTGCTTCAACGGCCAGCTCGATGCTGCCGTAGGCAGTAATGAGCAGCGTTTCCGTTTCCGGGCAGCTTTGTTTGACTTTTTCAAGCAGATCGAGCCCGGTCATGCCGGGAAGCTTATAATCGGAAATCAACAGATCAAATTTCGTTTTGGATAATTGCTTTTCTGCCTGTTCAGCATCTGAAGTCTCAACGGTTTTGTGTCCCATTTTTTCCACGACGCGCACGATGCCCTCGCGCATGGTGTCGTTGTCTTCGACAATCAAGAAATTATATTTTGAATTTGCAGCCAAAGCGAAAACTCCATTTGTTGATATTATACCAAATCAACCCTATTTTTGCAAGTTTTTCTGCTTGGAAAAAATGTTTGGGATGATTAGACTGACCCAAAAAAAACGCCCACTTTTGGGTGGGCGATTTTTTTCACAAATTTTTAAACGAAATCAGAAAATATTTCAATTTGAATCTTCAATCACTGCTTGTGCTGCCGCCAGCCGTGCAATCGGCACCCGGAACGGCGAGCAGCTTACATAATCCATGCCGACGCGGTGGCAAAATTTCACCGAGTCCGGGTCGCCGCCGTGTTCTCCGCAAATACCGATTTTCAAATCAGGTCGCGTTTTCCGGCCTTTCTCCACACCCAAAATAATAAGCTGACCGATTCCTTCCTGATCGATAGTTTGAAACGGATCGCTTGGTAAAATCTTATTTTCAAAATAATCATAAAGAAACTTGCCGGCGTCGTCTCGGGAATAACCAAATGTCATCTGTGTTAAGTCATTCGTCCCAAAAGAGAAAAACTCAGCGGTTTCAGCGATTTTATCCGCCACCAAAGTAGCGCGCGGAATCTCGATCATCGTTCCCACCAGAAAGTTAACCGTGACGCCTTTCTCTTTTTGAACCTCATCGGCAACTCTGTCAATTATTTTCTTTTGATTGGTAAACTCAGCTTCGGTTCCGATTAACGGAATCATGATTTCCGGGAAAACTTTAATCCCTTCAGCATAACACTGAGCAGCCGCTTCAATGATTGCCCGTGCTTGCATTTCGGTGATTTCCGGGTAAGTAATTCCAAGTCGGCAGCCGCGGTGTCCAAGCATGGGATTAAATTCGTGCAGAGATTTAACCTTTTGTTTAACTGCTTCCACCGAAATGCCCAAATGTTCTGCCATCTCTTTTTGTGTATCAGGTTCCTGAGGTACAAACTCGTTTAACGGCGGATCGAGCAGTCGAATGGTAACCGGACGCTCTCCCATAACTTTGAAAATTCCGTAAAAATCTTGTCTTTGCATTGGCAGTAATTTTTGAAGAGCTTTTTTACGGCCATCCAGATCATCGGCCATAATCATTTCTCGCATTGCCCAGATTCGATCGCCAAAAAACATGTGTTCTGTGCGGCAAAGACCGATGCCTTCCGCGCCAAACTTGATTGCAGCGGCAGAATCCTCAGGGGAGTCGGCATTCGTGCGAACTTTCAGCTTTCGGATTTCATCCGCCCAACTCAAAAGCTGGTTATAATATTCGTTGTTTCCCGGATCGATAGTAATCAGCGGCATTTTGTCTTTATAAATAAGACCCTTGGTGCCGTTCAAACTAATCCAGTCGCCTTCTTTTAAAACCGTTTCACCAAAAGTGGCGGTCCTACTTTTAAAATCGATGCTTAAATCCCCACAGCCGACGATACAGCACTTGCCCCAACCGCGCGCAACCAGGGCCGCGTGACTGGTCATGCCGCCTTTGGAAGTCAAAATAGCCTGCGCTGGTTTCATGCCGTGAACATCTTCCGGGCTGGTCTCTTCCCGAACAAGAATAACTTTCTCTCCTTTGTTGCCTAATTCTTCGGCTAAATCAGCCGTGAAAACAATTTGTCCCATAGCGCCACCCGGGCCTGCAGGCAACCCCTTGGTAATCGCAAGAGTAGTCTTCTCAGCAGCCGGGTCAATCATTGGGTGCAACAGCTCATCCAATTGCGAAGGTTTCACCCGCTGCAAGGCCTGCTCTTTTGAAATAAGCCCTTCCTTCTGCATTTCCACCGCTATTCGGGTTGCAGCGATTCCGTTTCTTTTACCGGCCCGGGTTTGCAGCATCCAAAGTTTTCCCTCCTCAACGGTAAACTCCAAATCCTGCATGTCGTGATAATGGGTTTCCAGTTTTGTGCGATAACCTTCCAACTCCTTATAAGTCTCAGGAAGCAGTTCCTCTAACGAAGGAAACTCTTTGTTGTTATCCTGCTTGGATTTTATATTGATTGCGTAGGGCGTTCTGGTTCCCGCGACAACATCTTCGCCTTGAGCGTTGATGAGCCACTCACCATAGAAGTATTTTTCTCCAGACGCCGGATCACGGGTAAAGGCAACCCCGGTCGCCGACTTGTCTCCGGTGTTTCCAAACACCATGGATTGCACGTTCACTGCAGTTCCCCATTCTTCGGGAATTCCCTCGATTTTCCGGTAAGCAATCGCGCGCTTGCCGTTCCAGGATTTAAAAACGGCTGTAACGCCGCCCCAAAGCTGCTCATTCGGTTCATCAGGAAAATCTTTTCCTAAGACATCCATAATTTTAGTCTTCATTTTCTCGGTCAAGTCTTTGAGGTCAGAGGCGGTTAAATCTGCATCGTTTTTATAACCATTCCTCTCTTTAACTTCTTGGAGCAAACCTTCTAATTGCGGTCGAATCCCCTGCCCTTCCGCCGGCTCAATTCCGGCCGCTTTTTCCATGACCACGTCGCTGTACATAGAAATTAATCTTCGGTAGGAATCATAAACAAACCGTTCGTTGTTTGTTCTTTTGATCATTCCAGGAATGGTTTTGGTGGTGAGGCCAACATTTAAGACCGTCTCCATCATCCCCGGCATGGAAATGCGTGCCCCGGATCGCACCGAAAACAGCAGCGGGTTTTCAGGATGAGAGAACTTGTAACCAAGAATCTCTTCGACATAACGCACAGCATCTTCAACTTGTTCATTGAGTTCGGGGGGATATTGCTTGTCGCGTTGATAAAAGTAGGTACAGACTTCAGTGGAAATAGTGAAGCCGGGTGGAACAGGCAGTCCCAGGATAGACATCTCTGCTAGGTTAGCGCCTTTGCCGCCCAACAGATTCTTCATATCCGCCTGACCATCTGCTTTACCGTCTCCGAAATGATAGACAAATTTTGCCACTTTCTCCCTCCTTCATTAATCGAGTATCTATGGGATATCTTCATGGTGAGCGCATCGAACCAATGATCCAATCCTTGGATTTGGCGCAGGATAAAGAATAGAAATCTTTAGACTACCTCAAGCAGCCTCTTTCATTTTTGAGAGACTTATTTCTCCGGCCTCTTCTTAGGTCCTGCCAGGTAAGAATGATATTGGTTCGGACCTGAAAGTATCTCTATAGCTTTTTGAACTGCTTCATCTTGATCAAACCCGGCTTCCAGTTCAGCCTTGGTTCCCCAAAGCTTGGCGGAGATTTCCTGTTGCAGCTCTTCCCCAACAAAATCCCTACTTACTTCAAAGCCCTTTTTCTTATGCTGTAAAATCGCTGAACGGATCTCCTCAACAGAAGACGAAATCGATGCGAAATATTCCTCCTCCTGAGCCGTTTCTTCTATTTTCTTTAATGCTGACTCTGCATCGGAAGTATAATCGAACTTTTTTTCTTCTAAAAATCTTTCAAATTCAGCGAGCATCTCTTCGGTTATTTCAAAACCCTTTTGTAATTCCGGATGTTTTGTGGCATATCTGACTGAGAACTGAAACGGCATGGTTTTTCGCAGCAGCTCTACTTCGAAACGGCTTAATGTTTCTTGCTCCACTATGACATCCGGGGCAATCCCGTGAGAGGCATAAACTTTTCTTCCATTTGCAGTGAAGTATTCCTTATCTTTAGAACTTTCCTCTGATTTCTCATTTTCCTTTTTATCTTCACTTTCAGAAAAGACATCTTCGGCTTGAAGCAAACCAATCGATTTCTTAGTAGCCTTCTTTGGATCCTGGATAGAACGGCCACTTGGGATCAAGTACTTTGCAGTCGTAATTTTGAGTGCCGCCTCACCAGAGATGGGTATTACAGTTTGCACAAGTCCTTTACCAAAAGTGTTTGTGCCTATAATAAGTCCACGATCCAAATCCTGCACGGCGCCGGCAACAATCTCGGAAGCGGAGGCGCTAAATCCGTTTACTAAAACCACCAACGGCAAATCTTCGAGCATCGGAGATTTTTCCGCATAAAATTTCTGGGTCGAACCTCTTGTTCTACCCTCAGTTGACACAATTAACTTTCCTTTATCAATAAAATTTTCACTCACACTAACCGCAGCATCCAAAAGCCCTCCGGGATTCGAGCGCAGATCCAAAATCAGCGCTTTCAAGTCTTCCTTTTTAAGTTGACGGATGGACTTTTCGATATCTTTGCCGGCATTGCGGGAAAAATGAATTAAACGGATGTAACCGATACCATCCTGGATAATTCCCGAATAAAGCACGTCCGTCACAATAATTTCAGCACGAATCAAACGAAAGTCAATGCTCTCTTCCTCGCCTTCACGTGATATTTTCAAGAAAACTTCACTGCCAATTTCGCCGCGAAGAAAATTCGCGACTTTACTTACTGTAAGTCCTTTAGTAGATTGCCCGTCAACTTCAATAATTTGGTCGCCTTCGCGAATGCCGGCTTTTAGTGAAGGTGTCCTTTCAAATGGAGGCTCGACTACGGTCGGCCATCCGGAACGCAAACCAATTCGCATTCCTAAACCGCCGTATTTTCCCGAAGACATAATCTGAAGCTCGGCATTGTCTTCTTTTTCAACTAAAACAGTATAAGGATCAAGAGTTGAAAGCATCCCTTCGATGCCCGCTTTCATGAATTTTTCGGGGTCTACTTCCACTACATATTTTTGGGCAATTTCCTGATAGACGCGGCCGAAAACCTCGATATTCTTTTTTATTTGGTGATAATAATCCGGACTGTAAGCTGAAACCCAGCCAGATAACCAGCCGCTGATAACTAACGCGACAACTAAAGCCGCAATTAATGAAATTTGTTTTTTCGTTGACATTTAGACCTCCAGTCAAACAGTTACTTCATATTGCTAATTTTGATTTTACTTCCATGAATATTTCATCTTGAATCACTTCAATCGATTGCTTTCCATCAATAATCACAAATCGTTCTGTGTTCGATTGCGCGATCTCTAAATAGCCGTTTCTTACTCTTTGGTGAAACTCCAAATTTTCTTTTTCCAAACGATCCAAATCTGTTTTTTTTCGCTGTAAAGCGATTTCCGGATCCAAATCGATTAAAAATGTCAAATCCGGCACAAGTTCTTCAGTAGCAAAACTATTCAATTTTTTGATAAAATCCAAATCAATTTTTCGCCCAAATCCCTGGTAAGCAGTTGTCGAATCGAAATATCGATCGCAAATCACAACAAAGCCTTTTTCCAAATGCGGAATGATACTCTCCCGAACCATTTGCGCACGTGCTGCAGAGTAAAGTAAGACCTCGGTCATCGCGCTCATTTTGTGATTCGCATTGTCTAATAAAACGGCTCTTATCTTCTCAGATATTTCAGTTCCACCGGGTTCACGCAAAAAAAGAACCGGCAGTTTGCGACCTTTCAAAGTCTCATTCAAAAAGTTCGCCTGAACTGATTTTCCTGAAAAGTCAATACCTTCGAATGTGATTAAATTGCCTTGCATCACTCGTTTCACTAAAATTCAACCATCTTCCATTTTCCGCTTCTAAAACGCAAATAATTAATCCCGGATCTTAAGATTTCATCAAAAAAATGAACCAGCCACAAAGCCAAAAGAGAATAGTTAAGTACAAAAACCAGGGCCCAGTTGAGTCCGATTTCTAAAAAGAGCACGCTTAAGATTGTTACAACCATCAACCATTTCAGATCTCCCACTCCACGCAAGGTCCCAATCAAAACACCATCCAAAGCCTTGGGGATTTGAACAAGAGCAAATATAATAATGACTGCCGAACCTATTTCGAGAACTTCAGGGTCTGAGGTAAAAACAGCAATCAAGGGTTTCGAAAAAATAGCAATTAAAGCAAACACGCCAAACGCAAAAACAAACACAACCCAATTCGCTGCAAAAGCGGTTTTGAGGGCGCCCTTGCGATCATCCGCCCCTATATTCTTACCCACTAAGGTCATGGCTCCCAAACTAAATCCTAAATAAAACATCGACAAAATGGACTGAATTCGCAAAAGCACTTGATGGGTTGCCAAAACAACGATGCCAATGCGTGCTGCATATCCGGATACCACCAACTGGCCTAAAGCCCAAACCAGTTGTTCAACCGTTGTGGGAATGCCGGCCTGGAACAATCTTTTGAACGTCTTCAGATTTGGCGTGGTCAATTCTCTAAACGAAAGAAATAAAACCGACTTTCGGCTTCGTAATAGAAACAAAGTTGCAAAAAAACCGAGTGAGTGGGAAATACCCATTGCAAGGGCAGCGCCACGGACTTCTAGCCGAGGTAACCCGATCAAACCAAAAATTAAAAGCGGCGCCAAAATAAAATTGAAAGTTACGATAGAAAGATTAACCATCATCGCGAAACGTGTTTCGCCGGCACCACGAATGATTCCCAGGGCAATAAAATTTGTTAAAACCAGTGGTCCAAACATTGCTAACGTTTTAAGATAGGTGACACCGGCTACCCTCGCCTGACCTCCTATTAGACTAAAAATAGCCTCGGCGCCAAAGAACCACAGCAAAGCAATTAGGATGGCCATGAAAATCCCCAACATAAGGGCCTGACCCAAAATATGATTGGCTTCCCAGTAGTTCTTTGCCCCCAAATACCGATTGATGATGATTGAGCTGCCAACGATAAACGTTAGCAAAAGCGTTAAGATCACCACTATGATTTGAATTGCCATTCCGTGACCTGCGAAAGCAGCAGCGCTGATTTTTCCAATTAAGATCGCTTCGTAGGTCCACATAAATGTTGAGGCCGAGAGATCGATCACCGCTGGCAAGGAGATCTTGAGTACGTTTTTCAGCGGTGATGGTTCAGACAATCGTCAATCATCCTGATCTATTTTTTCTGTTGCAAACCGTTAATCACCAGCCCTGGTAATCAATCATAATATTCCAAACCCAGGTGGGTGATGAGCTCTTCGCCTTTTAGATG
>JADFPY010000053.1 GCA_022562085.1 candidate division KSB1 bacterium
ACGGATTGCCTCATAAAAAATGTTACCGAGGCAAATTGCAAAAGATGACGTTGCTTCGTAATTTATCTAACCCAATCTACCAAAAAGGGAGGATAAATTATGGGTATCCATTCAAAGCGACAGTATCTTCAAACAATTCGCCTGCGGTATAAATATGCCACAAGAAAACAGAAATCCAATATACTCAACGAATTCTGTTCAGTCTGTGGCTATAACAGAAAATATGCTATCTGCTTATTAAATGCAACCGGCACGAAAAAAACCAAAATCAAAAACAAAGCCGGCCGCAGGTCAATCTACGACCATCCGGACATCCTTGAGGTGTTGATGGAAATATGGAAAGAAGCTGAACTGCCTTGCGCCACAAGACTCAAAGAAATCATCCCCGACTGGCTGCCGCATTTTAAGAAATTCATTATCGGTGATGATATCAAAGAGAAACTGACGGGCATGTCAGCTTCAACCATCGACAGACTCATGGCCAAGAGCAGACCGGCGTTTACCAGGCGCGGACTTGCCACAACAAAACCCGGCTCAATTATCCGAAAACAAATCCCCGTCAAAACCAACCAGTGGGATGAATCTATCCCGGGATTTATTGAAGCCGATACCGTCGCTCACTGTGGCACCACAACCGAGGGAAGTTACGTTTTTTCAATCAATTGCGTCGATATCGCCACCGGATGGACGGAGCAAAGAGCCACCTGGGGTAAAGGCGCTCAAGGGACTCTGGAGGCGATTAAAGACATTGAGAAAACCCTGCCCTTCACAATCAAAGGTTTTGATTGCGATACGGTTCGGAGTTCTTAAATTGGCACCTGGTTAGATACTTGACTGAGAGGAAAAAACCAGTCGCTTTCACCAGAGCAAGAGCTTATCATAAAAACGATAATGCTCATGTCGAAGGTAAAAACTGGACACATATCAGGCAAATGCTCGGTTACCAAAGGTTTGACAACCCAAAGCTCACAGATCTACTCAATGAACTCTACACATCAGAATGGAATGATTATTTTAACTTTTTCATCCCTTCTGTTAAACTTATCAGCAAAACCAGGGTTGGCTCAAAAATCAAAAAAATACATGACAAACCTAAAACGCCGTTTCAAAGATTAATTGAATCCAAACATCTTGACACTCAAACCACCGAACAACTGAAACGATATCTTAGAACCCTAAACCCGTTTGATTTACATCAACAAATCAAACTTAAAATCAAACCTATTTTTAAAATCGTATCGCGTGAATAATTTTTTAAAAATTAATAAAAATATTTACGTCTTTGGGTTAGGTTTTTTTATGAGGCAACACGGGGATGTAGATTAAGTGGGTGCCTGTTTGCTCTAGAGTGCTGAAAGCAACTAACCCTCAGCCTTTGCTCGTTAGTTCTGACAGTTTGAAAGAATTGCTTGATATTTCGTCAAAATAAAGTTTTTTGTTTGAAACAAACGTTGCAAGTAATTGTATAAATCCTAAATTTCATATTCTGGTAATATCTGCAAGCACGTTTTTAAAACGACAAAGAGACTTAAGTAAAGTTAAAGGTAAAACCGATGTTAAGATTCTCCGAAAAATATCACCTTGTCTATCGATATTACATTCCCATATTAATTGTCGCTCTCTTTACCAGCGCAATAGGCGGGTATTTTGCTTCAAAATTACCGCTGCAAAGCGATTTAGCCGAACTTTTACCCGACAGCTTTGAAAGCGTAAAAGCTTTGAATCGCATTAAAGATGAAGTTGGGGGAGTGAGTCATCTTCGAATTGCATTGGAGTCTAAAAATTTTGAATTAGCGAAAGCCTTTGCTCACGACCTGGCAGCCAAACTTCAGGAAAGTCCCTTTGTAAAGAATGTGGATTATAAAAATGATGTCGCATTTTACAAAACGAATGCTTTGCTTTTCTTGGAAATGGATGAATTGGATTCTTTGCACACCATTGTCCAAAACAAAATCGATGCAGAGAAACAGAAACTCAATCCGCTCTTCGTTGATGATCTCTTTGGCGATGAAGAGGATAACGAGGCCGAATCCGATTTGATGATTTGGGAAGAAAAGTACCAGGACAAAGAGCCCAAAGAATATTACACCAACGATGACAGTACAATATTGGTTCTGAAGGTCTTTCCTAGCGGCACCAATGCCAGTATTAGTTTCGTGAAGAAAATGCTTAACGAAGTCAAACAAATCGTGGAGTCAACAGATCCGAAGAAATTCGATCCTGACATGCAAGTGCTCTACGCTGGTAGCTTCAAAAATCGTTTAGATCAATACGAGGTCATAAGAAAGGATATTTTTGGCACGGCTTATTTTGGTTTCGGCGGCGTATTTCTATTGCTCGTCCTCTATTTTCGTCGCCTGACCGTCGCTTTTTTAATTACTATAAGCCTGCTTTTTTCTTTAGCCTGGACTTTCGGAGTGACCTATTGGGTGATTGGCAGCTTAAATACCATTACCGGATTTTTATTTGTGATCTTGTTTGGATTAGGAATTGATTACGGCATACATGCGTGTGCCCGTTACATTGAATGTCGAAAAGCGGGTATGACCTTTGAAGATTCTATTGAAAAGCTGGTCTGCCAAACCGGTAAAGCCCTGGCCACCACGGCGGTTACGACGTCTGCTGCGTTCTTTTCTTTAACTCTAATGGATTTCAAAGGGTTCTCTGACTTAGGTTTTATAGCAGGCGTAGGCATGTTATTCGCCCTGGTGGCAATGGTGGTGGTTCTGCCCGCGTTTATTACGCTATTTGAAAAATTGAACTTATTAAGAATAAAACCAGTAGCCGGTAAGAATCAAAACTTTAACCGTCGAGAATTTCAATTCTCAAGGCCAATCTTGATGATTTCAGGTCTCATTACTTTATTTGCTATCTACAGCTTTACCCAGGTTAGCTTTGAATACGATTTTACCGAGCTTCGAGTCGTCACCAAGGATCGCAAAATTATTACTGAGAAAACAAGAGGGGTGTTTAAGCTTTCTGAATCTCCCGCCGTTGTGCTTGCCGATTCAAAAGAAGAAGTGAATGAAATTGTAGATGCTGTTAGAGCAATTATAAAGGGCGATACGCTTTCACCCACCGTTAAGACCGTTAGATCTGTTTTTTCCCTCGTTCCTCAGGATCAACGACAAAAACTAGATAAAATAACCGAGATTCGCACTCTTATTGAAAACGAAGCAGAGGATGTGGTGACCGGTGAAGATAAAGAGCGCTTAGACAAATTAAGGCAATACCTGGAGGTGCGTGAGCCATTTTCATGGGAGGATTTGCCTGAAAAGGACCGGCGCCAGTTCGTCAACAAGAAAGGCGAGGTTGGCAATTTTATTTTTATTTACCCCAGTGTTGCCCTGAGGAACGGTAAGAACGCAATTGAATTTCGCAATGATATTGGAAAATTTACTACTCCCAAAGGGAAAACCGTCCATGCATCTAGTTCCAACATTGTTCTTGCGGATATGCTTACCATTATGATTCGCGAAGGAAGGTTGGCCGCAATTCTGGCATTCTGCGTGGTCTTTCTGCTCGTCTTTCTGGATTTTCGAAATCTCAAGGCAGTTTTGTTTGTTTTAATGCCACTAGCTATAGGTATCCTCTGGATGGGGGTGGTTATGTTTCTTTTTGGTATGAAATTTAACTTGTTCAACATTGTGGTCTTGCCCACGGTTATTGGCATTGGTGTCGATAATGGTGTTCATATTTATCATCGATACAAAGAAGAGGGGCCGGGTTCCCTGTCTCATGTTTTAAGAAATACAGGTTCGGCGATTTCTATGACCACTTTGACAACCATAGTCGGTTATTCCGGACTGATATTAGCACGCCATCCGGGACTTAATTCGATCGGTGATTTGGCTATTATTGGCATAAGCGCCACTTATCTGACGGCTATGGTCGTTCTGCCAGCACTTTTGCAGTTTTTTGAAAAAAGACTACCTGCTTCCTCGAATTAATCAGGAACATTGGGTTGAATCTTCGAGTAATACTAAATGATTTTGAGATTACCTGACTCTGGCTGGCATAATAGAATGGTCTTGATTCATTAGTATCTAAAATGATTCCAAATTAAAGTTACTGAGAAAGGTAGAGCAATTTGAGAAAAACTTTAAGCAAATATGTTATATTAATCCTGACTTCTTTGTTGTTTACTGCGAGTGGCGGCCAGACTTTCGAGAATAGTGATAAGAATGACCCTCAAAAAACAGTCGAGTCTTTTTATGAGCAGTGGACTTCTCTAGAGAATTCTCATTCCTCTAAGGAAAAAGAAGAGAAACAATTGGAAATAGTTAATCAACTTTTCAACCTTTCAAGATTAGCTCCACAAATTGTACAAAAACGCTGGGCTAAATTAAGTTCATTTGAACAAACCTCCTTCCTGAATGCACTCCGCGAATCTATTAAAAATAAGCTCAACCAAGAACTCCGGTCTTCCAACGCAAATACTGAAGAATTTGAATTTAAAGAAAAAGAGATCAAAGAAAACTTCGCAACACTTCGCTATAATGTGAATAAAAAAAATAAAGCGATTGAACTGGTCTTGTATTTGTTAAAGGATGAAGAGGGAGACTGGAAAATCACTAATACGAAGTTTGGTAAAAATAGTTTGCTTCGTTATTATTATGGTTATTGCGATAAATTACTTAAGAAATATTCGATGCCATATTTGATTGGAGAGCTAGGTGAATATGGATATGTTGAATTGGAAAATTTCGAAGCAAGTGATGTAGACAAATTGCCAAAACGATGGAATTGGAAAGATAAAGACAATAAAAAAAATAAACCGTATTATGTAAAGGAAGAAAATGGGAATAAATATTTGGCAGCAAGAGATCAGGGGGAGTCGGTCATTATTGGTAAAGATATCAAATGGAATTTAAAAAAATATCCCTATGTTTCTTTTCGTTGGCGGGTACACGAAATTCCTGAGGGTGCAGATGAGCGATTTAATAAGAAGATTGATAGTGCCGCCGGCGTTTATTTTGTTTTTAAAAAGAAGCTCGGATTTATACCTGAATCGGTTAAGTATGTTTGGAGTTCAACATTACCAGTGGGCTCGGCAATGAGAAGAAGCGGAATTGGCAAACCCTGGATGGTGGTTGCAGAGTCCGGAAAAGAGCACCTCGGTGAATGGCGAACATACGTATTCAATGCATACGAGGCCTATAGAAAGACGTTTGGTGGCAAGCCTCCTGATACCCCGGTCGGGGTCGGAATTCTATCTGACGCAAATTCGATGCGGAAGGTCAATCCGGATGCCGTTGCCTATGCCGATTATGACGACATAAGAGCTCTCAAGCATGCTGATGCTGATTCAGGAGTTAAAGTGCGTTTAAAGGCGGAGTAACGAAAGGGGCCGAATGGTTATAAAGTGCACCGCAATATTTTTGCTAATTCTTTTTTGCTCTTTGAAAATTCTAATTGGCCAGGAAAGTGAAAAGCTGGTCTTGAGCTTGAAAAAATGCGAAGAGCTGGCTTTTAAAAATAATCAAAAAATTCAGGATGCCCAACTGAGTTTAAAAGTCTCAGAAGCCAGGCGAATTCAAGCTTCCCACGCAAAGATTCTTCCGAAGTTTCAGGTGAGAAATGTTTGGGGACCGAGCCCCATAGCTGAGGGCGAACTGGACCCCACGGGCGGTTATGTAATTGCTGAGGATGTTACTACGAGCATACCGGAAGATTTGCGATATTTTACTCAGGTTGACCTGGATCTGATTCAACCGATTTATACATTTGGCAAGTTAAGCGGGCTTTCTACCGCTGCTGAGTTTGGAGTCGAAGCAGGGCAAGCAGGTTTAGAAAAGAGTAAAGAAGATGTGCGTCTTGAAGTTAGAAGACTATATTGGGCTCTCTTATTAGGTAAAGAGCTGCTCGCCGTAATTGAGGACACCAGGAAGGAGATGAATCAGGCCGAAAGTAAGATTCAAGAGTTGCTGGATGAGGGAGCTGAAGAGGTTAGCCAGATTGATTTATTCAAACTTCAAATTGCCCAGTATGAAGTGAATAAAAGAAATCGTGAAACCCTCGATAAGATTGAATTAACCAAATCCGCTTTAAGAATAACGCTGGGTCTTTCTGAAAATACCGACTATGACATTGAAACAGAGTACCTTGACCCCTTAGAGACAGACCTTGACAGTCTTTCGATTTATACGGCAACTGCTTTACAGAATAGACCCGAACTTGCCCAATTGAGGGCGGGTGTTGGTGCACGGAGAGCATTGGTTGGGGTTTCAAAAAGTGATTATTACCCTCAATTCTTCCTGGGAGGACAAATCAAATATAATTTTGCTAAAGATCGATTTGACCCTAAAGGTCACTTTATTTACAATCCCACCAATTTTTTTCGTCCGGGAATTGTGGTAGGATTGAACTGGAATCTAAATTTCGTTCAAACGCGAGATAAGATAAGGCTTGCACAAGCCGAATACACTAAATTATCTCAAAAGGAAGAACCCTTAATTAGCGGTATCAAACTTGAAGTAAAAAAGGCCTATCTGGAAGTGACTCAGGCCGGAACCAATTTTCGAGAAAGTCGTAAGGCGTTAAGAGCAAGTGATAATTGGCTTCGCTCTGAATCTATGGCCTGGGATATTGGAGTGGGTGAAGTGAAGGACTTGATTGATGCATTTAAAGCAAACGGATCTATGCAGGCCGCGCATTTAGAAAACATTTTTAAATATAACGTAGCCTTAGCAAAACTGAGCAAAGCATCCGGAAACGATCTTTACCCAAATTAGCAAGAGTGAAAAAATGAAGGAATCAAAAATGCAATTTAAGAATAAAAATTTATCCATGATAAGTATCTTAATTTTGGTTCAAAGTTTTCAAGTAAGTGGTATTGCAGCAGTCGAAGAATCTCCCGTAGAAATCATCAAGAACCGAAACAAAACGGTTGAGGAAATCATTGGTAACAAAGATGAAGTCAAAGGCGAAACTAAGGAAAGATTAAAAGATATAATAAACTCTTTTATGGACTTTAACGAGCTTTCGAGACTTGCGTTAGGTAAATACTGGAAGGAACGAACGAAACAGGAAAAGAGAGATTTTGCAAATGTTTTTCAGCAGCTTATCAGGAACTCATCGGTGAAAAAATTAGAGATTTATCGGGCAGATAGGATGGTTTATGAAGAGCCGGAAATAAACGGCTCAAAAGCCAAAGTAACGACTATCGCCTATAAAAAGCGAAAACAATTCGAGATTACATACAAGATGCATAAGGTAGACAATGAGTGGAAAACATACGACATGGAAATTGACGGAGTAAGTACAGCAAGAAGTTATCGTGATTCTTTCTACAAACAAATTGCTAAGACCTCCTATAAGGAGATGTATGATAAATTGGTTAAAAGGTTAGAAAATCAGAAATAAAATAACCTCATAAAAAAGATCATTATCCGAAGCCATCATAGAGGGCGTTTTTTGATGGCTTTTTTTTATTGTACAAATGGGACTATTATTTCACCCAACACAATCTTGACATTCGCATTCGGTTTGGTTAGATTAAATAATTAATTAGTCGTTCAAAGGTTCTATTTGAAAAATCCTTTCCAAAGAGATTTAAATACTGAGGAACGTAAGAGAATCCGAAAAATGCTGCGATACGAGAGGAACCTTTGGAATGAAGGCAAAAAATATGTTGCCGGATTGGATGAAGCCGGCCGCGGCCCGTTAGCCGGACCGGTTGTTGCCGCCGCAGTTGTTTTTTATGAAAATCCGCAAATCTCGATGATCAATGATTCTAAGAAATTGACCGAAGAGATTCGTGAGTACTTGTTTGATCTGATTTTAAATGAAACCCTTTGTGGAATCGGCGCTGCCGAAGTGGGGGAGATCGATCGCATTAATATTTATCAGGCGTCATTTCTGGCTATGGATCGAGCTTTGGAAAACTTGGATACACAGCCGGAGCATTTGCTTGTTGATGGCAGGGCGTTTCCAAGAAATGATATACCATTTACGACGATTGTAAAAGGAGACAGTATCAGCTATTCTGTCGCTGCTGCTTCAATATTGGCCAAAGTAACCCGTGATAGAATGATGCGTGAATACGATCAGGAATTTCCTCAATATGGGTTTGCGAATCACAAAGGGTATGCGACCCGTGAGCATTTAGATGCAATTGAGGAATTTGGTTATTGTCCTATTCACCGGCGCTCTTTTCATCCGAAAAGATTTCAGTTAGAACTCGATTTTAGTGATTGAAAATGACTCGCTCACGCAAAAATGTTGGTAATCTTGGTGAAGACATCGCCGCGAAATTTCTCCAAGAAAAAGCCTATGATATTGTCCAACGTAATTATCGATGGGCACGAGGAGAAATAGATATTATTGCCAGGCAGGATAACATTTTGGTTTTTGTAGAGGTTAAAACCGCACGGGGAAATTCATTTGGTCCACCTGAGAACTGGGTCGATCAGCGCAAACAAGAGCAAATTGGCAGGGTCGCAGAAAAATATTTGCAAGATAATGAAATAAACGGAATGGACTGCAGGTTCGATGTCATTGCGGTTGAGCTGCAAGGTTCGAAACATCAAATCCGGCATATTGAAAATGCGTTTTGGCTTTAAGACTTAAAACACAGGATTCAATAAAATGGAGATTAAGAACAAAGTTGCGGTGGTTACCGGTGCGGGAAAAGGCATTGGCCGGGCGACTGCTTTAGCTCTGGCGAAAGATGGCGCTAATGTTGTAATCGCATCGCGCACCATGTCGGATTTACAAAGTTTGGCCCGGGAGATCGGTAATGTGGGAAGAAAAGCGCTGCCGGTTGAAGCAGACCTAACCCGTGAAAGTCATGTTAAGACAATCATACAAAAAACTGTTGATAATTTCGGTGGTTTGGACATACTGGTAAACAATGCAGGGATTGGCCTGTTTGGTCGTGTCGAAGAATTTTCCACTCAAGACTGGGATCAAATGTTCGAAGTGAATATGCGTGGCCTGTTTCTTTGCACGCGAGAAGCCTTGCCCTATTTAAAAAAGAAAAACGAAAGTTTTATAATAAATGTAGCATCTCTAGCAGGAAAGAATTCGTTTGTAGGTGGCGCCGGGTATGCAGCTACAAAGTGGGGTGTGCTTGGATTTTCGAAATGTTTAATGTTGGAAGAAAGAGATGCAGGTGTGCGAGTGCTGGCCATTTGCCCCGGTTCAGTAGACACGCATTTTTTTAGACACTCCCAAACGAAAAAAGACACCATTTTAAAAGCGGATGATGTCTCTCACACAATTGTCGAAGCGATTAAGCTGCCCCAAAGGGCAATGGTTAGTGAAATTGATATCAGGCCCACTAATCCATAAACTTTATGATAATAGATAAACTCAACAGACCCGTGCGGGATCTGCGTATTTCGGTAACGGATAAATGTAACTTTAGATGTCATTATTGCATGCCGGAAGAAATATTCGGGCACAAGTACGAGTTCTTGTCCAAAGATAAAATCCTGACATTTGAGGAAACAACTCGTCTGGTCAAATTATTTGTTCAGTTGGGCGTTCATAAAATAAGAATAACCGGTGGAGAGCCGCTCTTGCGTCAGGAGTTAGATGTACTGGTGCAAATGCTTTCGAAGGTTTCCGGCATCGACGACATTGCTTTGACAACCAATGGTTATTTTTTAAAAGAAAAAGCTAAGATTTTAAAAGATGCTGGCCTGAAAAGGCTAACCATAAGTTTGGATACTTTAGATCCTGAATTATTTAAGAAGATGGCCGGTCGGCATTTGGAATTACATCGGGTTTTGGAGGGCATTGATCATGCTGCCGAATTGGAGTTTTTTCCAATAAAAATTAATACCGTTCTTCAGAGAGACGTCAACGACCAAGAAATTTTGAAGTTGTCAGCCTTTGCTAAAAACAATGGCCACATTATCCGGTTTATTGAATACATGGATGTCGGTAATCTTAATGGTTGGAGAATGGACGATGTTGTCTCGGCACAGGAAATCATCGAAGTCATTTCTTCTAAATGGTCTATTGAGCCAATTGATAAAAATTATAAAGGCGAAGTTGCAAATCGTTATAGATATCTCGACGGAAGCGGTGAGTTTGGCATAATAGCATCAGTCACGCAACCCTTTTGCGGTGATTGCACACGTGCACGACTTTCAGCAGACGGTAAAATTTATACCTGCCTTTTTGCAAACACGGGGTTTGATGTCATGACCCCAATGAGAGAGGGGGCTTCGGAGAAAGAATTGTTTGAGATGCTGCAATCCCTTTGGTTGGAACGAATAGATCGTTATTCTGAAGAGAGGCTTTCTTCTACCGACACTTCGTCGGAAAGAAAAGTCGAAATGTATCAAATTGGCGGATAAGTTTTAAAATATAGATCAAATTATGCTTGCTTTTTGAAAGATAAAAATGTATTATCTCGCGTAGATCTTTTTAAGAAGAGGATATTATGATAACAATTACCGACAATGCAAAGCAAAAATTTCTTTCAATATTAGAAACTGAAAATCGACCGGGCTGCGGAATGCGAGTCACTGCACAAAGAGGGATGTCTCCCCTTGCAGTTGATTACGGAATTGCTTTTGTAGAGCCCGGACAAGAGAATGCTGAAGAAGAGGTCATGGATACTGGGGAATTCAAAGTTTACATTGATTCACAGAGCGCTCCTTTGGCTAAAGGCGCGACAGTTGATTATGTTTCCGGGTTAAACGAAAGTGGTTTTAAAATTACCAATCCAAAAACAGCGGCGGCTCCGAACCCAACAGGACCTGTCGCGGAGAAAGTCCAGCAAATAATTGACTCAAAAGTCAATCCGGGTGTGGCCTCGCACGGCGGTCATGTTTCACTCGTTGACGTGAAAGAGAATATCGCCTATCTAAAGTTTGGCGGCGGCTGCCAGGGTTGCGGAATGGTCGATGTGACCTTAAAACAGGGCGTTGAAGTGATGCTCAAGGAAGCCATTCCGGAGCTTAAAGGTGTGATGGATGTAACTGACCACGCGGGTGGTCAAAATCCGTATTATCAGCCGGAGAAGTAACGTTATTCGATCACAAATTCCAATCGTTCGTGAGCCTCTTTCAGTGTCTCTTCAACTACTTCCGGCTTTTCACTCCGCGAAAAAATAAATCCAAAATATTTATTCCCTTCAGGTAGCGGTACAACCTTCTGACTAATGGGGATAGTTATTTTTATCTCTTCGATTCCTTTTACAGACTGTGCCTGTTTCAAACCAAGGATCTCTTTTAATATGCCGAGTTTCGGAATCGGAATCATCATCACGCCCGCCGCTTGTTTTTCTCTGTTGAACTCTTCTATTTTTTCACCAATTGCATGACGGAGAATAAGCTCTTCCAAGGTAATGTCTCCATCAAATCTGAGGGTCTTCGAACACAAACCGCCGATTGACCGGGCGGCAATTTCAATTAACCAAACGCCATCTTGATTAATTCGCAGCTCAGCATGAACCGCACCATGCTTAATTCCCATCGCCTGCGAAGCTTGCACGATAGTATTTTCCAATTGTTGTTGCATTTTTGGCGGATGTCTTGATGGCGTTACATAAATAGTTTCTTCAAAATAAGGCCCGTTTAGCGGGTCGGGTTTATCGAAGATGGCAAGAATTTTTAACTTACCCTCAGTAAAAATACCTTCAACAGCGACTTCATCTCCGGGGATGAATGTTTCGATCATAATGTTCTGACTTAATTTTGGGTCGAGTTTGATAATTTCCGAGTTAGCTAAAATCTTCTTAATCCTTTTAAAGGCGGAAACAAATTCTCCAAAATTGTTAACTCGAATGACGCCGCGGCTGCTCGAAAGGAATAACGGTTTAAGTACACCCGGGTAGTCCATCTTTTCTGCCAACTCTTCGGGTTCCTCATGAGTTGAAAAAACCGTGTAATCCGGGGAAGGAAGATCCGCTTTGTTAAGAATTGCACGCATTCGCTGTTTCTCCCGGGCTGCGATGACGGATTCAGAAGAATTGTGAGGTAGCCCCAAAGCTTCAGCAGCCAAAGAGCCAATTACCGCTGTATCTTCATCGACAGGGATGATTGCATTCAGCGGGTGTTTTTTTGCAAATTCGACAATCCTTTGGGTCGCCTTTTCTGGAGAGGAAAAATCAAGAGTCAGGGTTCTGTCCGGCGTGAAGACTTCCAAGGCTTGTTTTCGCTCCGAGCCCACTACCGCATCAATATTGAGTTTTTCTGCAGCAGCTAAAAAAGCGCTTGCCCGGTAAGTTTTGGTAGGCATGAGAAAAAGAACGCGAGGCATATTTGATGTTTTTAAAATGAAATCAAAAATGCCCGAGCAAATCAAAAAAGTTCACCGGGCACCCAAAGCTTACGGAAAAAATCTAAACAGTTAATTCTTCACCAACTGCTAAAACCTGAGCTTTCATTCCGCTGGATTCAATTTTCCGCACAAATTCCTGCGGTTCCACATCGATAACGTCAAACGTTTTGTAGTGCATGGGGATGGCCAGTCTGGGATTCAAAAACTCGACCGCTTTTACTGCATCATCAATTCCCATTGTAAAATTATCGCCGATAGGTAAAAGGGCCACATCAATTGAATTCATTTCGCCGATTAGTTTCATGTCGTAAAAAAGCCCGGTGTCGCCTGCATGGTAAATCGTTTTTCCTTCAACCGTGATAAGCGCTCCGGCCGGATTCCCCATGTAAATCATTTGGCCATTGGATTCATACCCTGAACCATGATGAGCAATTGTTAGCTTAATCCGGCCAAATGGAAACTTATGGGCACCGCCGATATGCATTGGGTGTGCTGTTAATCCTTGCGAACCACACCAACTTGCGATTTCATAATTCGAAATGACCGTGGCGTTGTTACCCTTTGCAATTTCTACCGTGTCGCCAACATGATCGCCGTGACCGTGAGTCAGTAAAATATAGTCGCATTTGATTTCTTCGGGTTTTAAAGTGGCTAAAGGATTTCCAGTTAAAAAGGGATCAATTAGAATTCTTATCCCATTAGTTTCCAAAAGAAAAGCCGCATGACTTAAAAAAGTGAGTTTAGCCATTTGTTCCTCCTGTTTGTAGTTCCGTTTGTAGTTCAGCCTTCAGGCTGGAATCAAGCTAAAGCTTGAACTGCTTGAACTACAAACTAACTACGAACTATTATGCGTACCTCTGCGCCTTAATCAAGTGCATAAACTCATCTCGTGTGCTTTGATTATCTCGGAAGACGCCCAACATGGCGCTTGTGGTTACTACCGTGCTCTGTTTTTGAACGCCTCTCATCATCATACACAAATGCCGGGCTTCGACCACCACACCGACGCCCTGCGGTTCGAGACATTCCATTAAAATGTCCGCGATTTGGAAAGTCAGTCTTTCCTGTACCTGCAGGCGCTTTGCGAAAGCATCGACAATTCTCGGAATTTTACTCAGTCCAACAACTTTTCCGTTAGGCATGTAGCCGACGTGGCATTTTCCATAAAAAGGCAGCATGTGGTGTTCGCATAGACTATAAAGCTCGATGTCTTTCACGATAACCATCTCATCATATTTTTCATAAAAAAGCGCATCATTTATGATTTTACAGACGTCCTGATTGTAACCGCTGGTCAGAAATTTGTATGACTTTTCAACCCGAATCGGGGTCCTCTTGAGCCCTTCCCGATCGGGATCCTCGCCGATTTCCTTTAATAAAGTTCTGATTAAATCTTGCATTTATTTTATGACTCCTTAATTTCCTGAAGAAACAATCGAAATGAGTGAAAGCGCAATCAAGACTCCCACTACTGCTATAGTTAAAAGAACCAAATGTTTTTTTGCTTTGCTTTTCTTTTGCTCATCCATTTTTATTTGACCTATGCCGGCTCAAGAACCGGTTGCTTAAAAAGTTTGCCCTGGTAAGTACCACGGCGTTTCAGTTCCTGCTGAACAGCGTAAATAATTTTTGCGCTATCTCTGCACCACTGCGGCTCTATGAGCAGCTTTTTAGGTGCGTCACCTGACAATCTTTCGACAATGAATTGAGGATTAAGGCGTTCCAGAAATCGGCAAACCATGTCCACCCATTCTTTAAATGTGAAGATATGGAAGGGATTCTTTAAATACTCCTTAGCCAATTCTGTGTAACGAACGATATGAAGGTTATGAATCTTGATGAAATTCAGCGGCAGCTTTGAGATTTCCTCTGCAGTTTTCAACATCTGTTTTTCTGTCTCAGATGGAAACCCTAAAATCACATGAGAGCAAACGTGAATCCCTCGCCCGGCCGTTTTTTTGATCCCTGTCTTAGTGCAATTATAATCGTGGCCCCGGTTAATTAGACGAAGCGTTTCGTCATGTACGGATTCGATGCCATATTCGATAGTGACGAAAGTGTGTTGGCTAAGGTCCTCAAAATACGCCAGCTTTTCGTCGTCGATACAGTCTGGCCGGGTACCGATAGAAATGCCGACAACTTCGGGGTGCTCTAATGCTTCTTCATAGAGTTTTTTCAAATGGTCTAACGGAGCGTAGGTATTTGAGTAGGGTTGAAAATATACCATGAAAGCTTTAACGTCATGCCGTGTTTTCCAATAGTCAATTCCTGTGCGTACTTGTTCTTTAATAGGGATTCTTGCGCGGGCGGCTTCGGGCGTGAAGCTGTCGATGTTGCAGTAGGTGCACCCGCCATATGCCACTGTGCCGTCACGATTCGGACAAGTGAAGCCGGCGTGCACCGCGATTTTTTGAACCCGCTGGCCGAATGTTTCTTTTAAAAATTTACTGTATGAATTGTAAGGAATGTCAGGGAATTTCATCATTTTAGAAAGGAGTGCAATGCTTTAGCATTGCGCCGTCCATAAGAGAAAAGAAAAAATGACAACCTTCTGAGTTTTTCGACAGCAAGATCCCATGTTGCCTTATTTAATCGCTTGAGTCAAAGCCTGCGCAAACTCTTTGGCTGCATTGGCTCCGCAGCTTGTAATTATATTTCCGTCCACTTCGATTTTTTTGCCGGTATATTCCGCTCCCTGAACTTGGAGTTTTTCATAAACTGTCACGTGGCTGGTCGCACGTTTGCCTTTCAACAAGCCGGCAACGGCCAGGGTCACGACAGCATGCGAACTGGCTCCAACGACTTTCCCGCTGTCGTTAGCGGACTGTGCAATCTCATGAGCTTTAATATCGTGCCAGTACTGACTTGAACCGGTACCACCGATAAAAATCACGGCATCGTAGTCTTCCGGGTTAACATCATCGATGAGCAAATCCGGGTTTAATTTTAATCCCTGGCTCCCTGCCGCGCCGTTCTTAAGGGTAGACGCGATGGTGATTTTCGCGCCACTATTTTCTAAAGCACTACGGGCAGCAGTATATTCTTCATCCCGAAAATTATTGTGAGCGAGCACCATCAAAACAGATTTTGCCATATCTCCTCCAATTATAATTTGAGATCTTTTTTATACCTAAATACCCGTTGGCATTGGCTTTTGGTCTTTGGCTTTCGATTTTTCAAAATTTATGTCGTGAATATTATTTCACCTGTTAGGTGATTTACAATAACCATTTTAGCGTAAACAAAGGGAGACAACTTATACTTTTAGGCGCTATGAAAACCTATCTTCTTTTGTTAAAATTGATAACAATTTTTTATCCAAACTCCAAACCTGGCTTTTTGTTTCTTTTGCATACATTAAAATAGCACAATCAATTAGTCCGACACCTTTAATGAGCCATTTACTTCGACCAGATTCTATACCTGCTTTAAAGAAAATCCCATCCATAGAGTATTTTGGTAAATTATGCCAATATTCAGATATTATATCACGTTCCCGTTTTTCTCTGGCGCCCTGCATCAATTCTGCAAATACACATTCAACTGCAAGCACTTGTCCATTCTCCAGTAGTCCCTGCATGCGCGAGAACACAGGTTCACTTGCCTTCAAAAAGTCAATCCAAATTGACGTATCAATAACAATCACTGTCTGTTAATTTTTCTTACAGAGGAGCCACTAAATCCTTTTTTGAAAACAAGAGGAGTCTGAGCAATTTGGGTATTTAAAGATTTAATTTTTTGAATAGATACCCATTCGGATAGTGCTTTTATCAAGGAGTCGGTGATATTTTTCCCCCGGGTCAATTGCTTAACATCAGCTACTAAGTCGTCGGGTATAATTGCGGTTACTTTCATGGTCTAATTATACGATATTGCGTCGTATTTGTCAACTGTTTTCTGAATTTTCTAACCAGTGATTGTACAGTTTCTGGATAACTTCCCCAAGATTACAATTTTTTCATTGTACTCACAAGCAAAATGTACTATCCACCAGACAAGCTAACTGTTCAACACCTACGTAGCATAATAAGGGGAAATCGGATAACATCTGATGCTTGGTATATCTTGGCAATTGAAAAGATTGTGCTCCCGAATTCCTATTCGAAACGAGTGACTTCATTTAGATAAAATATCATCCTGCGGTTCTAAAAGCCGATTTACAGGTTTACCTTGAATTATATGCGTCTCTACAATTTCCGAAACATCATCAGTGGTGACTTTTTTGTACCAGGTTCCTTCAGGATAAACCACCATAATTGGGCCTTCCTCGCAAGGCCCCAAGCAGTCGCATCCGGTGATTTTGACTTCATTTAATAAGCCTCGTTTTTCTACTTCCTCTTGCAGCAGCCTCAAAATTTGATTGGAATTCTGAGGCCCACAGGAAGGTTTTGCAAAGGGTGGCCTTGCGTTTGTACAAACAAAAAAGTGTCGTCTGAATTTACTCACTTCTTAAATTCCATCTCAGCCTTTTCTTCCACTGCCCGAATTTTGTCATCAAAAGAAATATCACCGCTTTTCAGGTCATCAATTTTGATTTGTGTCGTCACCCGGTCAAAGTCTTCACGCACAGCTTCATGGCATTTTTTGGCTACATCCATGACTTCTTTCCATTCACCTTTGATCAGCGTGCCCATGGGCGTGAGCTTATACTCCAAACCACTTTCGTGGATAATTTTTACGGCCTTGGCAATAGGTTTGCTTAAATGTTGGTCATCACTAATTGGCATGATACTGAGTTGCACCATCATTTTTGAACTTCCCTCCTCATTGCGTTATCCCGGGGTCGGGCACTGTGCCCTCTACCCAGGCTTCTCCATCTACAAACTGTTCTTTCTTCCAAATCGGGACCGTTTCTTTCAAGGTATCGATTGCAAATTGGCACGCTTCGAAGGCTTCTTTCCGGTGCGGACAGGCGACCGCAATTGCTACGCTGATTTCTCCAAGCTCTAACTTACCTGTTCGGTGAACCATGGTGATCTTTTGAACGGGCCAACGTTTTTTGATTTCATCTTCAATTTCTTGCATTTTTTTGTGCGCCATCTCGGAATAGGCTTCATAGGCCATTCCAGTCACCTGATGCCCGTTGGCGTGATCCCGCACTCGTCCTAAAAACAAAACAACCGCACCTGTCGAATGATCCTCGACTTTGTTTAAGATTTTATCGACGCTGATTTTTTCAGTTATCAATTCAACCATGTTATCCGCCGCTTATTGGTGGGAGCAGACTCACTTCATTTCCTTCATTCAGAACCGTATCTTTAGAGGCGTACTCATTATCAATTGAAAAGCTCACAACTTTCAAGTGCTGCCGCATATTTGGAAACCGTTCCCCCACCAGCCAAACTAAATCGCCGATTTTAGTTCCTTTTTTTACTTCAATGTCTGTTTCATCACATTTAGCGAGTTCACGAAGCTGGCCGAAGAATCTGAGTGTTATTTTCATTGTCTCACCAACTGATTTTTATGCGGTCATGGCTTGCTTTTCTTTCTCTTCTTTTTCAACTAAAGACAGGGCGAGGTTGTGATCAAATCCACGATGTGTCGGGTCTTCTTCAAATCCGCGATAAACCGCCCGACAGTGATAGCAAATTGTCACCGTTTTAAGCACCTGGTACAAAATAAAATCAATGAGCGTTGCGACAAATAAGCTAATGAAATAAGTATGATAGCTGAAAATTACACCAATGATAAAAATTAGAATACCTAAGCGCGGGTTAAAATCTTTCTGCACGTAAAACCGAATTTTGTCACAAAGAACGCAGCGGTCGACCTTGCCGCCGGCCTGCATACTTTTGGTCAATGTTTTTTTGGTTTCATGGTCGCAGTGACAACATTTTATCACGGTAGTCTCTTCTAAAAGCTCCGTTAGATTGTCTTTCTCGCATTGCTCACAAACAAATTCAACTGTCATGGTTTTAATTCCAGCTTGGGTCCTCAGGGATGTATTTTACGTTTTTAGAGATTTTTAATATTTTAAGCTGTTCTTGCAGCAGTTTCTTTAAGCGATCATAACGCTGTTCTAATGTGTCGATTTGTAGAAGTTCTTGCTTTTGCTGCGTTGGAAAATCAAGAGCGCTCGTAACCTGGTTTATGACGGATTCTAAAGAA
>JADFPY010000054.1 GCA_022562085.1 candidate division KSB1 bacterium
CATTAAAAAAGTTGAGCTATCCAAAGGCGGCTTTGGTGCCCAGTACGGCGGCAGACTTTCTTCCATTCTGAACGTGACAAACCTCGATGGTAACCGCGAAGAATTTGAGGGCACCGCTTCAATCAGTTTACTGAGCGCGAAAACCACCGTGCAAATGCCGATCGGCAATATTGGCTCGATTTCAGGATCTTTTCGCAGAACTTATTTTGATAAAACCATCGCGAAAGCCATCGATGATATCCCCAACTATTATTTTTACGACGGCAATGTCAAAGCATTTTTTGATATTAATGCCAAGAACAAACTGACGATTAGCGGTTACGGCGGCGAAGACGTTTTGAATTTAATCTTTAATGAAGATGCCTCGGAAGATGTGGGGTTTAACTACAGCTGGGGAAATACCACCGGCAGCATTCGTTGGACGCGGGTGATTTCACCACGATTGTTCGCTAATTTCTGGATCACCGGAAGTCGGTTTGAGTCAGATTTTGACTTCGGCGATACGATAGATTTTATTGAAAAGAATTTCGTTTCGGATATTACGTTTAAGGGACATTTTGAATATCATCTCTCCACACATTTTACAACCAATTTTGGTTTTGAGCAGAAGAACCTGCATCTCATTTTCCTTCAAGATTTCCCGGGGGGCAAAATCAACATAGACAAGCGGTCAAAACATTATGTTGCATTCCTGCAGCAGGCCTGGCGGCCAACTGTACGCTGGGATATCGAGGCAGGCATGCGCTACAATTTTTTTGCCGCAGACAGAAATTTTCAAAAGTGGTCGCCAAGGTTCTCTGCAAAATATCGCCTGACAGACTCCATTAATTTAAAAGCGGCTACCGGCCTTTACTATCAATTCCTGCATAGAATCCGGAGGGCCTTCATTGCCGACATCTGGACAGCTTCCAACAAATTTCAAAAGGAGTCCTCTTCTTTTCATGCGATTCTTGGATTTCAAAAAGAGCTCAACCGAAACTGGGAGCTTGAAATCGAAGGCTTTTACAAGGATTATAACAATATTTATTCATTCAATGAAAATGTTCTGACAGAGCTAAGCGCTGATGCTTTTGAAAACGGCGAACCGGTTTATACTGAAACCCGGGGCGTATTTAATCGAGGCGATGGTGAAACCAAAGGCATCGAACTGATGTTAAGAAAAGACTTCGGCGCCATCACGGGCTGGCTGGGTTACAGTTTGTCGTTTACAAAATACACAATTGACGGTATCAACCAGGGCCAATCTTTTTCGCCGCGCCATGACAGAACGCAGGCCTTGAACATTGTTGGCAACCTTGACCTGAAAAATGTTTTCAGAAGCTTACGAGGACAGCAGTTGATAAAACATCGTTCAAACTGGAAAGTGGGATTCACCTTCATCTATACGACCGGCCAGCCGATTACGCTGCCCGGGTCTGGCTATTTTACAAATACGCTTCCTGATCGCGAAACCACTGAGTTTGAAATTTATCCGGCTGAAATTAATAATTTTCGACTGCCGCCTTATGCCAGACTGGATATTAGCCTTACATATGAAAAACATTTCAGAAGCTGGTCCATTTTTCCTTATTTGCAAATCTTCAATGTTGGCAATCGCAAAAACGTCTGGTTTCTCGATCACAAACTCTATAATTTTGTGCAAAGAACCGATGTTGAAACCATGTTTCCCATCTTGCCAACAATCGGAGTGAATTTTAATTTTTAATAGAAAGTGTTTGAGTATTCAGGAAAGTGTTCAAGTGTCAAGAATTTCAAAATTCAGCATTCGACTGCATTTTTTCTTAAACACACGAACACGAAAACACCTGAATACTAAGACGAAGGAGAGAACAAAGATGTCATACAAATCTGTATTCATTCTATTAATCACGTTACTAGTTTTTTCTTGCGGCGGCGGCACTGTTGAAATCGACCAAACCTTTGAACCCAAAATCGTCATTCAGGGAATCCTTTTTCCTCAACAGAGAGCGCAAGTTAAAATCATGAGGAATTTTCCATTGGGTACTGTTGTGGATGAAAAGAAAATCATTGTCCGAGATGCACGTGTGTCTATTGTTGACGAATCAGGAACTATCCATGAACTGACTTTTAGTGTCCAAAGGCAATCTTATGAACAGGTCGGCCCGAATCTGGTGATTGATTACGGGAAAACCTACACTTTGGAAGTGGACGCAACCATCGATGGGCAGGAACTTTCTGCAAAATCCACAACCGGGGTGCCCCAGGCAGGTTTTGAAATACTTGAATCAAAATCAGTTCTCGACAGCATGGTTTACCGGGAAAAGGATGAAAATGACGAAGTGAAACTATTTGACGTCAGGTTTAATCGTTCACCTGGTATCGATTTTTATGCGATATCAATTCTCGCCATTGACGCGGACACCTCAACATTCGTTTACGACAATCCCTATGGAGATTTGGATGCCGGCGATGTTATCGATGACTTTGACGATTTTAGATATGCGTTCAACTGGATCCAGGATACACCTTTAGAGGCCGGTGAGTCCCATATGGAAATTTTCTGGTTTTTTACCTGGTTTTATGGTAAGTACCAGGCTATCATTTATGCCGGAGACAAGAATTTTAAGGACTTTTTGGTCACCCATGACCAGGTCAAGGAAATAGATGGTAATTATCACGAACCCGCCTTCCATTTTGAAGGGGACGGCATTGGGGTGTTCGGGTCGGCCATTGCGGATACGGTAAATTTTTGGGTGCTGAGGGAGTAAAACCTGGGCTTGATTGGAAACGCGATATTCGCTACCTTTAAAAGTTTTCCCTGGGGAATAATATTCTTTAAAAATTGGTATTCTCTTACAACTCTCAAAATAAACATTTCCAAAACGAACTAACAGGAAAAAAAGCCCTATGCAAAGAAGCCTTTGGGTTTATTTTTTTATTTGTTTTTCAATCATCTTAACAGCGTGTTCCGATAATGACGACAACAACGGAGGCATCCAGCTTCTCGGCAAGATTGAATTCCAACAGAACATCACCGACGTTTGGGGATACGTTGATAGCGCTGGAAAAGAATATGCGTTAGTTGGCTTCAGCGGCGGCATTCATATTGTAGACGTTAACAACCCTCAAGAACCTGTGTTGGTATCAACGGTTGATACCGTGCCAGGGTTTGATGTTAAGGTCTGGCAGAATTATGCTTATACGGTAAATGGTGTAGGTAACGGTCTCGGCGGCATTATTGACCTGACCGATCCCACAGATCCGAAAGTGGTTGGTAATTTCCCATCTGGTCACAATATTTTTATCGACGACAGCGGCTACATGTATCTTGAGACCGGCAATTCGCAGTTACGCATTTTCAATTTAAATCCCGATCCCATGAATCCAGCCCTGGTTTGGAGCGGCGGTCCAAATGACGGGCACGATGCGACCGTCATCGGAAATCGATTATATGATTTTGCCGGCTTCGGTGGCACAAATATTTATAACGTAACAAATCCTGCAAGTCCACAACTGCTTGGCGGTATTACCGCTACGTTTATTAGTTTCCATCACAGCGGGTGGCCCACTGAAGACGGGAATTTTCTATTTATTTGTAATGAACTTGCTATAAAGGGAGACCCGGATTTAACGGTCTGGGATATTCGTGACCTGGACAATCCCAAATTTGTCACTGAAATAGATGATGAGGAAGACAACATCCATAATCTCTATATCATTGGCGGTTTTGCTTATACCTCTTATTATAATGCCGGCTTTCGCATTTATGATGTTTCTGACCCGACCGACCTCAAATTAGTCGGTGAATTTGATACTTCACCAAACGTAGATATGAACACGGCTTTTCAGGGCGCTTTTGGCGTTTACCCGTTTGCCCCATCCGGCAACATTTATGTGACGGATGTTACCGATGGATTATTTATTTTTTCGTTCAACTCCGGTCAGACTTCAACGAATATAGTTGCCCCCTGACATCTCTACTGACTGCGACTTCATTTAGAAGGTCCCTTTCGTGAATAGATTGTAACCGCGCTTTATTCACTTGAAATAATCCGTTGAATTCCCTACATTTAATCATAATTTTTTTTGTAATTTCGTTGATTTAGTAAGTAATTTTCTTAATGAATTCTTATTAACACGATAGAAATGACGGACACATTTAAGCAGCTTACTGCTATTTTAAACAAACGTATCATGGTTTTGGATGGCGCGATGGGTACCATGATTCAACGCCTCAACTTATCTGAGGAGGACTTCCGCGGCGAGCAGTTCAAAGATCATCCACATTCTCTTAAAGGCGACAACGATTTGCTCTCGATAACTCAGCCGGAGATCATCAAAGAAATCCATCGCGATTTTTTCGATGCCGGTGCCGACATTATTGAGACCAACACATTCAACGGCACTCCGATTTCACAAGCAGATTACCAGCTTGAAAATCAAGTCTACGAAATAAATTTAGGCGCCGCGAAAATAGCCAAAGAAGTAGCGGCTGAAGTAACAGCATCAAATCCAGACAAACCGAGATTCGTAGCCGGCGCTTTAGGGCCCACCAACAAGACGCTTTCTATGTCCCGTGACGTGAATAATCCGGGCTTTCGGGATGTTACGTTTGAGCAGATGGCCGACGCCTACATGGAGCAAACCAGAGGGCTTGTAGACGGCGGAGTGGACATTCTCCTGGTTGAAACTATTTTCGATACTCTAAACGCCAAAGCCGCACTTTTCGCAATCCAGGAATATTTTGTCAAAAGCGGTAAAACGTTGCCGGTGATGATTTCCGGGACTATCGTTGATGCCAGCGGTAGAACTCTTTCCGGTCAAACGACCGAGGCGTTTTGGATTTCAGTTTCACATACCCAGAACCTCCTCAGCGTCGGGTTGAACTGCGCTCTGGGTTCAAAGCAAATGCGTCCGTTTATTGAAGCGCTCTCACGGGTCGCTGACTATAAAACAAGTCTCTACCCGAACGCTGGTTTACCAAATGAGTTTGGCGGTTATGATGAAACGCCTGAGTTTATGGCCGAACAAATTGAGGAGTACGCTCGCAGCGGTTTTCTCAACCTTGCAGGTGGTTGCTGCGGCACAACACCGGCGCATATAAAAGCAATTGCCGAAGCAGTAGCAAAGTACCCGCCGCGAAAAGAGCCCGAAATAAAGCCGTATCTAAGATTAAGCGGTTTAGAACCGGTTGTCGTCACGCCGGACACTAACTTTGTTAACGTTGGTGAGCGCACGAACGTCGCGGGATCGCGCAAATTTGCCCGACTAATCCTAAACGGCGAATTTGAGGAAGCGCTATCCGTTGCGAGGCAGCAGGTTGAAAACGGCGCCCAGATAATCGACGTCAATATGGACGAGGGCATGCTCGACTCCGAAGATGCGATGGAGAAATTTCTGAAGCTGGTTGTGGCCGAGCCTGACATTTCGCGGGTGCCAGTGATGATCGACTCCTCGAAATGGTCCGTGATCGAAACCGGTCTCAGGTGCATGCAGGGCAAGTGTGTGGTGAATTCCATCAGCATGAAAGAAGGCGAGGCACAATTCAAAGAGCATGCACGCAAAATTCTCGAATATGGTGCTGCGGTCATTGTTATGGCGTTTGATGAAAAAGGCCAGGCCGATACTTTTGAACGAAAAATCAAGATTTGCGAGCGTGCTTATAACATTCTTACCAAAGAAATCGGCTTCCCACCTCAGGACATTATTTTTGATCCCAATATTCTCACAGTAGCGACGGGAATGGAGGAGCACAACAATTATGGTGTCGATTATATTAAAGCCACGAGGTGGATAAAAGAAAATCTGCCGCTCGCTCAAGTCAGCGGCGGGGTGAGTAATTTTTCGTTTTCCTTCCGCGGCAATAATCATATCCGGGAAGCCATGCATTCGGCTTTTCTTTATCACGCAATTCAGGCCGGAATGGATATGGGCATTGTTAATGCCGGTCAGTTGGAAGTCTACGCAGAGATCCCAAAAGACCTTCTGGAGCTGGTTGAAGATGTGTTATTGAATCGACGGTCGGACGCCACTGAACGCCTGGTCGACTTTGCTGATAAAGTTAAATCTGAAGGTCAAACCGAAGTCAAACAAGAAGAGTGGCGTAAAGATTCGGTTGCAGAAAGGCTCAAACATGCGCTGGTAAAAGGCATCGTCGAGTATATTGAAGAAGATACGGAAGAAGCGCGGCAAAATTATCCAAGGTCAATCGCAGTGATCGAAGGTCCGCTCATGGACGGCATGAATATCGTCGGCGATTTGTTTGGCTCCGGAAAGATGTTCTTGCCGCAAGTCGTCAAAAGTGCGCGGGTGATGAAGAAATCGGTTGCCTATCTCGTGCCGTTTATCGAAGCTGAAAAAGAAAAATCCGGCGTTTCGAAAGCTCGCGCAAAGATTCTGCTCGCCACCGTGAAAGGGGATGTCCACGATATTGGCAAAAACATCGTCGGTGTGGTACTGGCCTGCAACAATTTTGAAATCATCGATTTGGGAGTTATGGTTTCTATCGAACAAATCCTCGAAACCGCCCAAAAAGAAAAAGTTGATATTATCGGTTTGAGCGGTTTGATTACACCCTCCCTTGATGAAATGGTTCACAACGCAAGTGAAATGGAACGTCTCGGGTTTAAGCTGCCTTTGTTAATCGGCGGCGCCACAACTTCTCGAGTGCACACCGCGGTGAAAATAGAGCCTAATTATTCAGGCCCCACCATGCACGTCCTGGATGCTTCGCGAAGCGTCCCAGTTGTGAATAGTCTAATAAACGAAAAACAGCACAAGGAATTTATTGAAGAAGTACGTGACGAATATAAAAAAGTACGTGAAGATCACAGTCGCAGGCAGGAATCAAAAACGTATTTGACCCTCGAACAAGCCAGAGCGAATAAAGTAAAAATCAACTGGCAGGAATCCCAAATCATAACTCCCCGAAAATTAGGCATAACGACTTTGCAGGATTATCCCCTCACAGAGATAAGAAACTATATTGACTGGACGCCATTTTTCATCACCTGGGAACTGCACGGCAAATTCCCCCAAATTTTCGAAGATAAAAAAGTTGGCGAAGAAGCGGGCAAACTTTATGACGACGCCCAAAAACTTTTAGACAAAGTGGTTGATGAAAAGCTATTGAAAGCAAACGGCGTTATTGGACTTTTCCCGGCCAATGCTATTGGAGATGACATCGAACTTTACACCGACGAAAATCGGGATAAAATACTAAATGTATTACACACGCTTAGACAACAGACACAAAAAACCGGCAGTAACCCGAATCGAGCTTTGGCAGATTATGTTGCGCCCAAAGAAACCGGCATGAACGATTACATCGGAGCATTTGCCGTCACTGCTGGAATTGGCATTGAAAAATTAGTTGAGCAGTTCGAGAAAGAACACGATGATTACAACAGCATTATGGTCAAAGCCCTCGCCGACCGCCTGGCGGAAGCTTTCACAGAGCTCCTGCATGAAAAAGTCAGGAAAGAATTCTGGGGGTATGCATTAGAAGAAAAATTCAGCAATGAAGAGCTAGTCAAAGAAAAATACTCAGGTATTCGGCCCGCACCGGGATACCCTGCTTGCCCGGATCATACTGAAAAAGAGATTCTCTGGGATTTACTCGAAGCTGAAAAGAACACCGGAATAAAACTGACCGAAAGCTTCGCGATGTACCCGGCGGCTTCGGTTTGTGGATTCTATTTTGCCCATCCGCAAACGAAGTATTTTTCTGTTGGGAAGATTGGCAAAGATCAGGTTGAGGAATATCAAAGCCGTAAAACTGTCAGTTTAAAAGAAATTGAGAAGTGGTTAAGGCCCAACCTTAATTACACGACCTAATCCGCTGTTTAGGTTGAGACAGACTGAATCAAGAATTTCTTCAAAAGACAACACACCCTTCCTATCACTAAGATCAAATTTCTTTTGATTTGAATTAATGAATTATGTAAGTTGATTTAACTTGTTTGAGAGCAATTTTTTGGAAAGGAAACAAATGCCGAAAAAATACTGGCTGATGAAATCCGAACCCCATGTCTTCTCACTTGAAGATTTAAAAAACAGTCCCGACTCGACCACCCATTGGGATGGCGTTCGGAATTATCAGGCTCGAAATTTCATGCGGGACCAAATGAAAACAGGCGACCTCGTGCTTTACTACCACTCTAATTGTGACGAGCCCGGAGTGGTAGGAGTTGCTGAAGTTGTTAAAGAGGCTTACCCCGATCACAGCTCATGGGATCAGAAATCAAACTATTTCGATCCAAAATCATCACCCGAAAACCCGCGTTGGTTTATGGTCGACATCAAATGGAAGCAGGCATTTAAACGCCTCGTGAGCTTGCAAGAAATGAAAGAATCCACGGAATTACAAAATATGCGGGTTGTGCAGCGCGGTCAACGACTGTCAGTGCAACCGGTCGACAAAGGGGATTTTGATCACGTGGTAAAAATGGGCATGAAATAGAACTCGCGATTAATAAGAAAATGATTTTGCGCTGTGATAGTAGAATTCCCCCCGGTTGAGACGGCCGACAGCGAAACAGGTCTCCTGGCATTTGGCGGAGATCTCACTGTCGGTTCCCTGGAATTGGCCTACCGAAGCGGCATTTTTCCCTGGCCCACTGAAAACCAACCCATTTTGTGGTTCGCGCCGCCTGAAAGAGCGATCATTGAGTTTAGTGAGTTGAAAATTTCAAAACGTTTAGAGCGCTCCTTGAAGAAATCTCCATTTACTTTTCGTGTAAATTCAAATTTTGTTGAAGTAATCACAAACTGTGCAAACCTGACAAATCGCAGGAAACAGCAGGGAACCTGGATTACCGAAGAAATAATTAACGCTTACAATGAATTTCACAAAGCCGGATTCGCGCAGAGTTTTGAAGTGTTAAACGGGAACGATGAATTAGTCGGAGGCCTTTACGGTGTGCTCATAAATAAATACTTTGCAGGCGAAAGTATGTTTTATAAAGAAACCAATGCGTCAAAATTTGCATTAATTCAAACCGTTCAGTATCTTAAAAAATTAGAGATTAGCTGGATGGACGTCCAGATCCTAAACCCATTTTTAGCTACCTTTGGCGCTAAAGAAATTTCTCGCGAACTTTTTATGGAAAAACTAAATCAAGCCCTAAACGAACCATGGTGAGTGAAAGATCCGATAAAAGTCTTGTTGAGCTCCTGCAAAACAGCAATCAAATTTTGATTTTTTCCGGAGCCGGAATATCTACCGGCAGCGGCATCCCGGATTATCGCGGACCGCAGGGAGTCTGGACTCGCCGCCAACCGGTTTACTACCAGGATTTCATGACTTCAGAACCGGCTCGGATTGAATATTGGGATTACAAATTAGAAGGGTGGGAAGGCTTTCGAAACGCTGAGCCAAATGCCGTGCACCACGCCTGTTCTAAACTTGAGGAAGCAAACAAGTTGTGCATGGTTGTTACGCAAAATATTGATGGGTTACATTCGCGGGCAGGCACTTCGCGAGAAAAGCTGGTGGAAGTGCACGGTACAAATCTGGAAACTGAGTGCCAAACCTGCCTGGAGAGAACAGAGCCCGGGCCTCACTTCGAGGAATTTAAAAAAACTCAACAGGCGCCTCTGTGTCATTGCGGCGGTTATCTTAAACCGGCAACGATTAGCTTTGGGCAGAGTTTGCGGGAAGAAGATCTGCACAGAGCGAACGAAGCCGCTGAGAAAACAGACCTGGTGATTGCACTTGGCTCTACCCTATCGGTACATCCGGCAGCGTCGATCCCGCTTATGGCCGCAAATCGCGGCAGCCCTTATGTGATCATCAACCGGGGAGAGACCGATCAGGATAATCATCCGGCTGTCAGTCTGCGTTTGGAAGGGGACGTAGTGGAAATATTTCCGCCGGCTGTTGAAGCTGCCATAAAATAAATTTTTAACTATGGAATTGTCTTTAAACTTTTGCATTTTTTTGCAAAAAAACATGACATTTTTTCTTTGGAAGATTATTGTCAGATGTGAGATGTCAAACGTGAAACGTGCTCTTCCCCAACACATCATGTTGAGGGAAACGTTTCACATCTCACGTTTTACGTTTGCCCCGATAGTTACTACCAAAATACAAAGGACAGTCGGGGCTTCGCCGCTGGGGGATGACACGGATTCTTAATGAATTGAATTTCTCAAAAAAATCAAGTCTATGTTCTTCCGATCATTTTATGGCAAGAAATACTCGGAGCTAAGTGATGAGCGAAAATAAAGCGGATTTCGATGAACTCATTCAACAGGTCGAAACAATTTTTGTAGACAAAATCCCCTTTAATAAGCTTCTGGGAATGCACGTCGAGTCACTTGATTTTGAAAGCGCCAAAGTTAAAATCGAAATGAGAGACGAGCTGATTGGGAATTTTATTCAGAGGACTCTGCATGGTGGTGTGACATCATCAGTTCTGGATGTTATTGGCGGTTTGACGGCTTTTATGACTTTGCTAAAAAAGATGGAGGGCGCCAGCAGTCAAGAAAAATTGGAAAGGCTGGCGAAATTTGGAACCATAGATTTGCGGGTTGATTACCTCAGGCCCGGACGAGGAAAATATTTTATCGCCCAGGGTTCAGTTCTGCGCACCGGCAAAAAAATCGCAGTAACCCGAATGGAGCTTCACAACGATGAGAAGGTTCTGATCGCTGTCGGGACAGGAACTTATGCAGTGGTTTGATTTTTCACAGGATTTAAAATCACGCTGATAAAGTACAAATCGATCTAAATTTAATTCAGTGAGACTAAAATGAATTCGATTAGCAAATGTTTTAAATTGAAATTACCGTTCAAGTTTTTTCTTTTGGGAATTTTGGTTTTTCTGAACACCTCCCATAATAATGCTTTTTCTCAATCAAATAATAATTCAACCAAAATTCTAAACGCAGCCTTTGTTTGTGTTGACGGCGTTTATAATTCCGAGCTGATGGCGCCTTATGATGTCTTGCAGCACACTTTTTACCGCGATTCCACAAATTACATCCGCTGCTTTATCGTCACCCCCGATGGCAAACCGATCGTCACTTTTGAAGGCATTCGCATAACCCCGGATTATTCTTTTGAAAACGCGCCGCCCGTCGACATTCTGATCATCCCAAGTACGGAAACCAGCATGACCGCCGATCTGAAAAATACAATTTATATAAATTGGGTCAAGAAAACCGCAGAATCGGCTGCTCATGTGATCACAGTTTGCGATGGCGCATTTCCGTTGGCCGCGACCGGTGCATTAAAAGGCAGAGTCGTCACCACGTTTCCGGCAGACCGCGACCGTCTTGCAGAAATGTTTCCTGAGGTAACCGTGAAACACGATGTGAATTTTGTAGTAGATGGAAAGTATATCACCTCTGTTGGCGGGGCGCTCAGTTACGAACCAGCCTTCTATTTGGTCGAAAAGCTTTATTCAACAAAAAACGCCAAGCGAATTGCAAAAGGTTTGGTTTGGGATTGGGAACTTATGAGGGTTCCGCATTTGATAGTTTCCAAAAAAACTGCAAAGTATTAAAAAACACAGGAGAACAGATGTTTTGTCCTGAATGCAAATCGGAGTATCGGCAAGGCTTCACTCGCTGCACAGATTGCGATATGGATCTCGTCCACGAACTTCCATCCGAGGAAGCAGAGTTTGTTGAATACGTACAGGTTTTAGCTACGCATAATGCCGCGGACATCTCTTTCATAAAATCAATTCTGGATGGCGAGGAAGTTGATTACTTTTTGAAAGGAGAACTTTTCAACCAGCTTGAGCCGCCGGTGCAACCGGCAATTCTTATGGTAAGGGAAGACCAGGTTGAAACAGCAAATGATCTCTTAAAAGATTTAAACTTGACTTTTTTGAGTTGGAATCCCAACTCAGCACCTGACGATGAATCTGAACAATGATCTGCTATTCAGTTGCAACTCTGTTCGACACTAAAGCGATTTTATCTCCGGTTGGATTTACAGCAATTCTTGTGATTCCCGTTAAACCCGCTTTTTTGAAATCTGCAACTTCAATCCAATTTTGATCTTTGTCAGATTTCCATTTGAAAAGTTTTGAACCTTGCGCCATCAAAATGCTGCGGCCGGGCGTCCAGGCATAATCTTCACTGCCTTCAAGTGTCTGAACGAGTGGGATAATTTTCCTGCCTTCCAGCTCGAGTTTTTTTATCCACCAGTCGTTCTCACTAACTTTATGCACGAAACTGATTGCATCCCGGTCTGGAATCTTATGCAAAGACCGTCCGATACTTTCGCTGACCTTTTCGTTCATGCCGTTTCTAACGTCAGCCAGGTAAAGTGAATTCGGGCTGCCCAACACGAATAAAGCAACCATGTGCCGGCTCGTCCAGGCATGGTAACCAACGGGTTTAATCTTCTCCAACAACAGGGAGGCTTCTCCGCCATCTAAAGAAAATTTCCACAAGCGCTGGGCAGAATCGGCCTCGACACGAACAGTCGAAAAGTGATTTCCGTCCGGCATGACAGTTGGGGAATATTCGCTTTCTTCCGTTTGTGTAATTCTGATGGTTGACTTGGTGTGCGAATTATATTGATAAATATCCGCCTGACCATCCTTCCGAATTGAGGTGTAAAGCAGCCTCTTTCCGTCCGGTAAAAACATCGGCTGGTTATCGTAACCATCCCGATTAGTGATATTCAGCAGAGAACCGACTTCGATGTGACCGTCTTCTATTTTTAAGTCGGCGATGTAAATATCGGTCGCGGGTTGGCTGAGTAGCGGGTTATAAAAAACTATTAAAATACAAAGAGCAGTGAAAATTTTACACATCGGTTTTATTCTCCTTTACTTATGGGGAAAGATCCGGACGATAAGTATTCAAAAACGAAAGAAATTTGGAAACTTCAATCATGTCTTTCCCCAGGAAACTGATGCTATGTGAATCGATTCGTTCGACTGAGGACAAATAACTCAATACTTCTGAAGGCCGATAATTCTTGAACTGAACTTCCAGCTGAATTGGCGCCTCGAGTTTATAGGGATTAAGTTCTTTAATTCTACCAATTGCTTTTTTGGTTTTTTCTTTGATTACTTTGTAAGCGGCTGCGGGTACCATTGTCCTTACAGAGTGGAAACCGTAAGCCCATTTGACAATGGCGCCCTCGATATCTCCCAAAAGCTGAGTGGCTTCTTTTACAATTGCATCATCACCCGAAATCATGATGACCGGAACATTAAAATGACCGGCAATCGCCGCGTTAATTCCGGCCTCCGGCATTGAAATTCCATTTAAGCGAATGTCGGCAAGTCTGGCGCTCGACATGGTGTGGGCTCGAACACCTTCAGGATTAGTGGTGCTGGAATGGTAACCGATGAAAATCACCCCGTCGAATGTTTCATCTATTCCTTGCATCATCATCAAGGGACGTGGCGAGGAGCGAACGACCTGGATATTCTCAGGTAGTTTTTCAATCAATAAATTTTGGCCATTGCCATGAGAATCGCTGACGAGAATTTCCGTGGCTCCTGCCTCAAATGCTGCTTCAATCGCCGCATTCACCTCCTGGGTCATAAATTCACGGAAGCGCTGATACTCAAAACCCGAAGGTCCAAGCTGCTCTCCTGTAACAGCTCCAACCGTTCCCTCCATGTCTGCGGAAATATAGATTTTCAATTTTTCCTGAGCAGCAGCAGTAGAAGTAAGAATTAAAAAGTAGATAAAAAGGTGCGGCAGTAATTTTTTCATTTTTTTCTCCTTAGTTTAAAAACCTTGCAGGTTTTTAAAACCTGCAAGGTTTAACTTCATTCTTTTTTTGACAAAGGTTCGCGGGATTCAGTCTTCCAACCTTTCCAGCCCGGTCCACGGACAACCCTCCCGGGTTTCGCTCCTGTATGTTCTCCATCCTTTAAAACCTGTGTGCCATTGACAAAAACATGATGAACGCCTGTTGAATATTGATGCGGCTTTTCAAAAGTCGCATGGTCTTGAATGCTTTCCGGATCAAAAATCACGATGTCGGCAAGATGACCTGGCTTCAAAGAACCACGGCGTTTAAGTCCGAGATTCTCAGCGGAGAAAGAAGTTAATCGTCTTATGGCTTCTTCCAGAGGAATGATTTTTTCATCGCGAGCATACTTCCCCAAAAGCCTGGCAAATGAGCCGTAGGCCCGCGGATGAGGATTCCTTTTCAAGAAAACCCCCTCGGGTTCCAGTGAGGCCGCGTCAGAATCAAATGCCATCCAGGGGATCGCGATTTTCTTTTTGATGTTTTGTTCAGACATCAGAAAATATATCGTCCCTACTCTGCTATCATCTTCAATGACGAGATTCATCGCCGTTTCAGCAGGGGAGGTTCCACGCATCTCGGCTACCTCGGTTAAAGTTTTACCAGTCAAAGGTTTGAGTGCTTCGGACTTAAAACCGACAAGTAACATTTTTTCAGGACCGGCAGCCAAAAAAAGGTTTTCCCAGTCGTTTGATGAGGTCAACATTTGTTGTTTGACTTTCCTACGAATGCCTTCATCCTTTAATCGGTTTACCCACGCTTTGTGGCCGCCTTCCTGTACCCAGGGTGGCATAGCAGCATCGAGGCCGGTAGCGCCGGCGACATATGTATACATATCTGCTGTAATTCGCAATCCTTCAGCACGCGCAGCTTCCACCTTCGAGATAACCGCATCGAGTTTTTCCCAATTCGGTTTACCGGAGGCTTTTAGATGGTAGATTTCAGCCGGGATGTTCGCTTCCCGGGCAATCGTAATCAACTCATCAACGGCTTCGAGGAGCCGGTTACCTTCGCTGCGAATGTGCGAAATATACATGCCGTCATATTCCGCAGCAACTTTGCAAAGCTCGATGAGCTCATCGGTTTTGGCGTAAAAGGCCGGTGCATAAATCAAGGAAGACCCAACTCCAAGCGCACCTTCCGCCATTGCTTGCCTGACCAGCTCACGCATCCGGCTCAGTTCTTCCGGAGTCGGCGGACGATCATCATAGCCAATTTCATGAATTCGAACAGTAGTCGCTCCAACAAAAGAAGCCACATTGCAGGAAACCCCGCGATCGACTAAATACTCCAAATACTCACCAAGGGTCGTCCATTCGATTTCGTACTTGATATCTCCTTGACTTTCAAGCTCCTCCTGCTTCATTTTCTCGTTGTACGGCCCGTAGGACCAGCCTTCACCAAAAACCTCTAACGTAACACCCTGGCGAATATCACTTTGGGACCGGCCGTCTTCAATGAGCGATTCCGTCGCCCAGCTCAGCATATTGATGAAGCCAGGTGCCACAGCCAACCCACCCACATCGATCTCCTGTTTGCCCTTTACCTGGTCAAGTGAGCCAACCGCAGCAATGGTATCCGCGCTAATTGCAACATCTCCGGAAAAAGGTATTGAGCCGCTGCCATCATAAATCATACCGTTCCGAATAACGATGTCATAGTCCGCAGTTGGGGTGCAAGCGAAACCGGAAATTAGCAGAATTAAAATAAAGCATAATTTTTTCATAACTTCTCCTCCAGTTATTGATAGTATTGTCAAAAGTTTTTGATTTAATATAGGGCTAACTTTAAAATCTTTAGTAGGTTATGTGCGTTCTGGAGTCCTCCCTCGGTTTTGTTGGTATTGAGACCAAAGGGAAGGCGTGACGGATGACGTAGTCCCGTAAATCGCAACAGGAACAAGTTGTGTCTTTTCAGTGGTTTACACAACTCCGCACATGCCTTAAAAACGCATCACCACCACCTTCGACTTTTATAACTAACACCCTTTCTTTCATAGAACTTTTGACACTACCCTGTTAATTTCGTGAAACCTTAACCCGGACAAACCGGAAATTCCAAATATCAAAAAAACAAATCCCAAGCTTGAATGTTCTGGTCGGTGATAAAACTCAAACTGCAAATGACAATAAACAAAACAACAGTGTCGTCCTGAAATAAGTTGACAGTTATTGGTGTTTTTTCTTTCATTTTTTTTAAAATTAAGGGACCCACTATGCTGCATAACGATACTCTGGTGTTTGATAGTTAAGGCTCGTATGTAATCGTTGTTTGTTGTAAGTGTTAATTGATTGACGAACCAGCTCTTTGGCAACTTGAAAGGAATGGAGTTTTTCTCCAAGCAAGAACTCTGTTTTCAGGATACCGTTGACCCGCTCGGCGATGGCATTCTCATAAACATGGTCTTCTTCGGTCATGCTAATCTTGATTTCATGTTTATTCAGAATGTCAACGTAGCCGTTGCTGCAGTACTGGATGCCCCGGTCAGAGTGATGGATCAGGGTTTTGGGATTTTCAACGCCCCTGAGAGCTATTCTAAGCGCTCTTTGACATCCTTCGATAGCTAAAGTCTGACTGAGATCCCAGCCGACGATTTTGCGCGAATCGAGGTCAGTAATCAGCGCCAAATAGCAGAATCCTTCTAAAGTATCCAGATAGGTAATGTCTGAAACAAAGACTTCATTGGGCCTGGTTACCTCAAGTTTTTTGATGAGATTCGAATATTTCCTGAACCGGTGGTACGAGTTAGTGGTCTTCCTGTAGTTTTTGCTTGGTTTGACCAACAGATTGTTTTTTCTTAAGATATAAAACAATTTATCTCGACCGATATGAAATCCCATATCATTGAGCATTCTGTGGAGTTTTCTCGTGCCAACGCATGGCTGGCTCCTTCTAATGCTTCTGACGGCATCACAGATGACTTGTTGTTCAAGAAAATACTGAATCATCGTTTTCTGACGTTTGTAATAGGCTTGACGAGTCGTATCAAACATCTGATAAATTTGTTTCTTGAAGTATTTCAACTTCTTTTCTTTGACTTTGACGATGACTTTTTTTGTGCCTTCTGGCCAAAAGTTTTTTTTACATCGACTTCATAGCGCTCTTCGACGCACTCGATGAGCGCTTCTAAACAAAGATTCTTCAGATGCGATTGCGCAAGAGCCGACTCTAATTCGCGTTTCTGGCGCTCGAGTTCTTTGAGTTTGTCTTTTTCGTCTCTCATTTCAACACGAACAACTTTTTTAATTAAATGATTCTTGCCATATTTTCTGAGCCACTCATAAATGGTTGGCGAGCTTTTAATATCATAAATCTTTCGGGCTTCCGCAATGGTTAATTTGCCCGATTCAATCTCTGAAATTACTTTTTGCTTAAATGCTGTACTATATTTATACGTAATTCCGCGCCCTGACATAGGTTGCCTCCTTGTTAATTAAATGTCAACCTATAGCAGGACGGGACAGTCTCAATTATAATTCCAGTTTTCAATCAATCTCACTATACATATCAGTGCCTAAAGTCGATTTTAGAAAATAGTCCGCAAGATCTTTACGAGGTTATTATAGTAGATGATCGGTCAACGGATGACACGCAAAAGATACTTAACAATATTAAGAATATAAAGGTTATAACTAACACCGAAAACCTTGGCTTTCTCCAGAACTGTAATAAAGGAAGTAAGGCTAGCAAGGGAGAATTTATCCTATTCTTGAACAACGACACGGAGGTGATGCAAGCTTGGCTCACATCTATGCTATCTATCTTTGAGAGGTTTGAAAAAGTTGGGGCGGTCGGAGCTAAACTCATTTATCCGGACGGGAAATTGCAGGAGGCAGGTGGAATAATCTGGAAGGATGGCTCAGGATGGAACTACGGAAAGAGGGATAATGCTGAAAAACCAGAATACAATTATCTTAGAGAAGTCGATTATTGTTCTGCAGCCTGCTTAATGGTGCGTGCTGATGTGTTCAGTGAGATTGGTTGTTTTGATGAAAGATATATTCCTGGTTATTTCGAAGACACGGATTTGGCTTTTTCGATAAGGGATCAAGGTTACAAAGTCCTCTATCAGCCCCAAGCGGTTGTGATTCACTATGAAGGTGTAAGTGCTGGTAGAGATCTGACGAAAGGATTTAAGCAGTCTCAGGAAATCAACAGGCTAAAATTTGTTGAGAAGTGGCAGACGGTGCTAGACAAGCAACATTACTTGCCTCCCGAGCAACTAACCGATCCCATTACTTTTATTGCTAGGGAGAAATGCGGGCAGAAACGGATTTTGATTGTGGATCACTACGTTCCTGAGTTTGACAAAGATTCAGGTTCCCTTAGAATGTATGAGTACATTAATATTCTAGTTCAGCTAGGCCACAAGGTGGTTTTTTTGCCTGACAATCGTTTTCGATCAATGCCTTACACACAAAGACTTCAGCAAATCGGAGTTGAGGTGCTCTTCGGACACCTTGATTTTGAGGATTATATCATAAGATTTGGTGAGTTTTTTGATATTGCGATTCTAAGTCGTCCACATATAGCAA
>JADFPY010000055.1:0-12463 GCA_022562085.1 candidate division KSB1 bacterium
TCTGGCGGCACTTTATCTTCTTAAAATTTAATCCAGGGCTTGTCCATATGGAATCCCAGTTTTCAGGAATGACTTTGAGAGAAAAAAAAACACCCACCTAAGTTGGTGGGCGTTTTTTTAGTATTAACTTTGATTATTTTAATTACTGCCGTATTTATCTCTATTCTTAATGAGGTCGATTTCATAATCTGCAGTTTTTTTCCAAACCCTGCTTTTCCCAGCGATTCCGAAATAGTTGATGGCTTCATTAAACTGCCCTAACTCCTTACATGCTTTACCAGCTTCGTACGCAGCAGGTGCATAATTCTTTTTATTATTCAAAGCCTCTATCGCCGCTGCTTTGGCCTTTGAATAGGCGCTTTTTTTGTTATAGGCCACGGCCAATCGATAATGAGGCCCTTCCCATCTTTTTTTCTTCGTAACAGCCAATGCATTTTCCAAAGCCATAACAGCCTGGTCCAGTTTCCCGAGTTCTATTAAACTGACGCCGAGGCTGTAGAAAGCTTTGTCGTATGCAGGGTTAATTTGAGTCGCTTTCTGAAAGCTTTCAGAAGCTTTTTTATAATTTTTCTTCTTGTTTTGATAGACTTCACCAAGCATATAGTGCATTTTCGCATCCTTTGGATCGTATTGGATCGCTTGATTGTAAACTGCAATGGCTTCATCTGGCTGGCTTAACTGGTTATAAGTCTTTCCCAACGCCAGGTAGGCACTTGAGTATGCAGGGTCATTATCAATTGCGGCCTGAAAAGCTGCCAATGCTTCTTTATATTTTCTTTGTTTCTTTAATGTCAGGCCTTTGCCGTAGTGAGCTTGAACAAAAGTCGAATCCAATGAAATTGCCTTGTTGTAATGCTTCAGCGCTTCAGGCAATTGACCGAGTTTGAGGGCACTATTTCCGTCATTACTGGCCCTCTTAACCGCATTTATTTTTTTCATGGCGTCTGCATCAGACATCAGTTGCTTATCGATCGCCTTAATCTCCGCTACAATCTTTTCCCTTTTTTGAATCAGGTCTTCGTATTCTTCTGCAGTGGGGCCGCTTTTGAGTTTAACATCTAGCTCAGTAACTTGTTTGAGCTTTGCTTGCTTTTGTTGATTCAAGTCCTGGCTCAAAATTGTTGCGGTGCTGAACAATAAAAACGTTAGCGTCAACACAAAACCGGTAGCGAATCTAACGGATAATCTCATAAATACCTCCAAATTTCTTAAAAGAACCATTAACAATTTAGAAACTCAACATAAATGAAAATCGAAAGAAAGTGCCGAAGGGGGGACTCGAACCCCCATGGGTTGCCCCACACGGCCCTCAACCGTGCGTGTCTACCAAATTCCACCACTTCGGCAATGTGACTAAACTTATTTTGCCGAATCCTGTCCAGCTGTTTCGGGCTGTTGTGATTCAATGGGCAGCAACTGTTGTGAATCTCCTATTGGCACAAACGGTAAATTGGCCGCAGGAACCGAACCTCTTTTTTGTTGTTCCCGGCCAACCAGGCTCTGGCTTTCACCGCCGCCTCGATTGAGAAAAGACAGAAGCAGCGCAATTCCTAAAAATCCAACAGCTAACCAGCCGGTTGTTTTGGTTAAAAAATTCCCGGCACCCCTACCTCCGAAGACGGCTCCAGCAGCGCCGCCGCCGCCAAAAGCGCCCGCAAGACCTCCCCCTTTACTCGACTGAAGAAGAATCACAAGAATCAACCCAAAACAAATTATTACAAATAAAAACATTAATAATGCAGTCATTTTATCCCTTTTCTATTTAGACACTTGCTGATGATTTAATTATTTCTGTGAAACTATCCGCATCGAGGCTTGCGCCACCGACCAGAGCCCCGTCAATATTTTCCTGGCTCATCAGCTCTGCCGCATTAGCCGGTTTCACACTTCCCCCGTATTGAATACGAATTTGATTTCCTAAACTTAGACTAAATAACCCGCCCAAAAGTTCACGAATAAATCTATGAACCTCTTCTGCCTGTTCCGGTGTTGCAGTTTCACCTGTTCCAATCGCCCAAACAGGTTCATAGGCAACTACGATATCGTTTGCAGCAGTTATTCCGACGCCGGAAAGCCCTTTTATAATCTGCTCTTCAACTACTTTCTCAGTAAGACCGTTTCGCCTTTCTTCAAGCGTTTCGCCCAGACAAAAAATTGGTATGAGCCCGCTTCCGAGAGCTTTTTTTACTTTTTGGTTGATCTCGCTGTTTTTTTCACCGAAGACGTGCCGCCGTTCGGAATGCCCGATTATCACATATTGACAACCGGCATCTAACAACATCTTTGCAGAAACTTCGCCGGTAAAAGCGCCTTCGTCTTGCCAGTACATATTCTGTCCGCCTAATTTTATATTAGACTCATTCAATATCCCGTTTACGGGCACCAAATCAGGAAACGGCGGGCAAATAACAACGTCGACATCCTCGACATTAATTAACTTAACTTTTAAAGCCTTAGCAACATGGATCGCCTCCCTGGGCGTTTTATACATTTTCCAGTTGCCGCCGACTATCGGTCTTCGTGTCTTCATGAACTACAAACTCTTGGAAATCAGATTTATCAGATCAAGGACCCGGTTGGAAAATCCCCACTCGTTATCATACCAGGACAAAACTTTGGCCATGTTACCTCCAATAACATTAGTTGAAAGTCCGTCAACAATTGATGAATGCGGATTCCCATTGAAGTCTTTGGAAACCAGAGGTTCCTCAGTATATTGCAGCACCCCTTTCAGCTCATTCTCGGAAGCATTTTTGAGCGCTGAATTTAATTCTTCTTTGGTCGTGTTTTTTTCCAGATAAAAAACAACATCGACCAATGAAACGTTTGGTGTAGGAACTCGAATGGCCATTCCATCTATTTTGCCTTTCAATTCCGGAATGACTTCCGAGACAGCTTTTGCGGCGCCCGTACTTGTAGGGATCATCGAAACGGCTGCGGCCCGGGCTCTTCGTAAATCCTTGTGCGGCAAATCTAAAATACTTTGATCATTTGTATATGAATGAATAGTGGTCATCAGGCCTTTTTCAATGCCAAAATTATCCATGACCACTTTGGCCACCGGAGTAAGACAGTTGGTAGTACAAGAGGCGTTTGAAATGATATGATGTGTATCCGGGTTGTAGTTGCCATGGTTGACGCCCATAACCACAGTTAAATCCGGATTTTTTGCCGGTGCAGTGATGACAACTTTTTTCGCGCCTGCATCTAAATGTTTAGACGCATGCTCACGCGCCGTAAAAAGGCCAGTAGACTCAATTGCGACATCAACACCTAAATCTTTCCACGGCAGCTCGGCCGGATTTCTGATTGCCAATACTTTTATCGGATTACCGTCAACGGTTATTTCATTGTCTCCGGCAATCACTTCGCCTTCATAAACGCCAAAATTAGAATCATACTTAAGTAAATGAGCCAGAGTATTTGCATCGGTTAGATCATTGACAGCGACAAATTCAATTTCACCTGCACCATGCTTTTTTGCAGCCCTGAATATATTGCGGCCGATTCTGCCAAATCCATTGATGCCAACTTTAACAGCCATGTTGAACTCTCCTTTTATTTATATGCCTATTGTTGACATGCCTACAGAAAAACTATTATGGCGAAAATTATTTAGGTTAGGGCAGACCCTATTTAGACCAAGCTACTTTGAGACATGAAAACGAATTGCTAAAATAGTGATTATTAAAAAAAATGTCAAGAAGAATTCCTTCCCAATAAATACAAAAATGTAGCTGAAGAATTACAAAGTGGCCGCCGCAGTTAATGCTAAAATCTTTGCAACTCCGGCACTGTCAAGTGATTCGGCACAAGCCCGCATGGTAGAGCCGGTAGTCAAAACATCGTCAACGAGAACTACTGTTTTTCCTTTTACTGCGGACGGATCGATGACTCTAAACGCATCTTTGACATTTTGCTGCCGCTCAAAAGCATTCAGCCTCGATTGTGGTTTGGTATACCGAATTCTATTCAATATTTTTTGATTGACAGGAATATTTGTTAGCTTAGAAATAGCTTGGGATAGCAGCAGGCTTTGGTTAAAACCCCGTTCTCGCAGCTTAGTTTTGTGGAGCGGCACAGGAATAATCATATCAGTCTCTAAGTAGTCTTTATCATGAGTCATTAAATCTGCCATCTCCCTGCCTACAAATTTTGCAAAAGATTTCTTGCCGAAAAATTTTATTTCATGAATGACCTGCTGCGCTGCGTCATTAAACTCCCAAACCGCTAGAAATTTGGTAATTTGAGACTCGGCAAAATCCAAATTAGCCTGGCTGCGTTTTTGGTTTTGAGTATTGTTAATTCTGGGCAAACTCTGCCAGCAGGTTTTGCAAATTAAGGTTAAACCGGGTTCCAGTCTGGTTTTGCAAATTATACAATAGGGTGGATAAATAAAATTTAAAACAGCGTCAGAGTATGGCTGTGCCCATTTATAAATCGGTACCAAGTTCATTTGAAATAGAGATTCATTTTTAAATTAACTTAGAGAAGTCTATTATAAATTTCAACTTAAATCAAAGTACAAACAACTCGCACAAAACATGTTTCCAATTTTAAATACTTAATTAAGAAAATTTACTTTGGAAAAAAACATAGCCCTCCGATAATGAAAATATAGGTAACAATATTACTTGGTAAACTTTTAATGCTGTCAAAACCTTACACAACTTTGCTACTCGCGGCATTGACTTTCTGTCGGTGTGCGGAGAACAGTCCAATCCCGACGGAGCCGACGTCGGGTGAGTTTACGCTGCTTACTTACAATGTGGCCGGACTCCCTCAAGGCATCTCGCCATCAAATCCGAAAAAAAACATTCCAATAATCAGTCCAAAATTAAACAAGTTTGACATTGCTTTGGTGCAGGAAGATTTTGTTTATCACAATGAGTTAAGTTCTAAAGCCAATCACCTTTACCAATCTCAGACTCAAATAGACTGTTCACCACACTTTATTACCGACGGATTAAACCGATTTTCTAAATTTCCATTCAGTGAATTATACCGGGAAGCCTGGGAAAACTGCTCAAATGATAAGGGCAACGATTGCCTGGCAGCAAAAGGATTCACTTTGGCAAAGACAGAAATCGTTCCGGGTATTTTTACTGATATTTACAATGTGCATCTTGATTCAGGGGGAAGTCCAAACGATACTGAAGCCAGACGGTCGCAGGTTGCTCAACTGCTGCGAACACTCAACGCCCGCTCTTTCGGAAATGCCGTGATAATTGCGGGAGACCTCAATCTAAACACTACAGACAGGCCGAACGACGTCAAAATTTTTGAAACCCTGCTTACAAGCGCCGGCCTAACCGATGTTTGCCGATTCCTGTCCTGCGGCACTGAGTTAGTTGATCGAGTGCTGTTTCGAAATGGTAATTATTTAGCTCTGAAAGCAATCTCGTGGGAATTGGACAAAAATTTTGTGGATGTGGTCGGTCAGCCTTTAAGCGACCACAATGCAGTCAGTGTTCGTTTTAAGTGGGAATTACTGAAGAAACAAATAGTTACTTCCTCTTCGCTCGAAGATAAAAGAATTAAAACCCGTTCCCATCGATAAAATTTTCTAGTTAAAAATCTTCTTATCCGTCGCGTGCGCTAAAGCTTCCTCTTTAGCAATGACTCCCTCCTCAACGTAATTCTTCAAAACCTGGTCTACCGTCTGCATGCCGAAAGCTGCCCCGGTTTGAATAGCCGAGTGAATCTGGTGGGTCTTCTCTTCGCGGATCAGGTTGCGCACCGCCGCGGTGGCAATCATAATTTCATGCACGCCAACCCGCCCCAGGCCATCTCTGGTGGGCAAAAGTCTTTGTGCTATGATTCCCTGCACTGCGTTCGCAAACATCGCGCGGATCTGTCTCTGCTGCTCGGGGGGGAAAACATCGACAATCCTGTTGACCGTCTCGGCAGCACTCAGAGTGTGCAAGGTCGCAAAAACCAGATGACCGGTCTCTGCGGCTGTAAGCGCCAGGGAAATGGTTTCCAAATCACGCATTTCACCGACAAGAATGACATCGGGATCTTCACGAAGAGCGCTCTTCAAAGCATTGGCAAACGAATGCGTATGTTCACCCAATTCCCGCTGGTTAATAAGACAATTCTTACTTTTGTGTACATATTCTATCGGATCTTCTATCGTTAGAATATGCTCCTGCCGATCTTCGTTGATCAAGTCGATCATGGCCGCCAGGGTTGTCGACTTGCCTGATCCGGTAGGCCCAGTCACCAGAATGATCCCATTTCTCTCACGGCAAAGCTGGTGAATGCCTTTTGGAGCTCTCAGCTCGCTCAGCGACCGAATTCGATCCGGAATGGTACGAAAAGCCGCAGCTTCCCCACGAAGTTGAAAAAAGAGGTTGGTTCTAAAACGAGCCACATTGGGAATGGCGTAGGCAAAATCCAACTCGAGATTTTCTTCTAATGTTTGACGCTGTTTTTCTGAAAGGATTTCAGCAATGACCGACCTCAAACCCGAGCTGGTAATTTCAGTGTTCTCAAGGCGCCGCAGAGTGCCGTGAATGCGTAAAATTGGCGGGTTGCCTGCACTTAGATGAATATCCGAGGCATCTTTTTGAACTGCAAAGTTTAGGAGTTTGTCGAGATCGGCCTTTCGCATATTCCTCTAGGATCCAGTCACCAACCTGGGTGTAATAAAAATCAGCAGGTCGGTCTGACTCTTCGTTTTACTTTTATGCCTGAACAAATTTCCGATTAAAGGAATGTCGCCCAGCAGCCAGACTTTACTTATTGTCTCAATCGTGTTTTCTCGTATTAAGCCGCCGATCACCATGGTCTCGTTGTTCTTCAAGTTGACGACTGTTTCAACCGAGCGTTTTGAAGTAATCGGCGCGCTGTTTCCCCCGGCGCTGACTTGCCCGATGACCTCCTCAATTTCAGGGTTCACAAACAAAGTAATCGTCCCATCATCACTGACGTGAGGGGTAACCCGCAAAGCGATGCTGACATCACGATATTGGAACGTGACCACATCCCCCTGGCCGCCAACCCCGCGGGTAATTTGCGGAATCGGAAACGTCGTTCCGACACTAATGAAAGCCTCTTGATTATCCATCGCCAGAATTCGTGGATTTGAAATCAGCTTCGAATTGGTATTGTTTTTTAAAAAATCGATGACTGCACCGTACTCATCAAACGTCAGGGTACCGTAATTAATGCCGCCGCCAGTTAAAGGAATTTCGGCACTTTGCCGTTGCGGCACTCCTGAAGGCAAAATAACCTCGCGAAAAATCTGGGCGTTGATAGTTTTTGACCAGTCGATTCCAAGTTTCTCATCACTCTGAGGTGAGATTTCAATTAATTTTGCCTCAATCATGATTTGCGGAGTCGGTACATCCAGAGCGGCTATCATGGCATTTAATTGCTGGATATTCTCAGGAGCATCCGTAACGATTAAGGTACTGCTGCGATTTTTTATTTTACCGCCTTTTCCATCTTCATCCGATGTTTGCTCCGCTTGGTAACTGTGATAATAAACCTGAATTTTGGCCAGAGGAGATAAAATCTGGGCAGCGGTGTTTTTTAAATTATTAGCATCGACGTATTTTAGTCGGTAAACCATTGTCTCTAATTCCGGTCCCTCGAACTTATCTCTTGGTTTCACCAAAATGACTTCATTCTTGACAATGTAGTCCATACCATTGGCCTTGACCACCAAATCCAAAGCCTCCCTAATGGTCACATTTGCAAGGCTAACCGTGATAGTTGCTTTTACATCTTGACTGGCTACAATATTTATATTGCCTTGTTTAGAAATCAGGCGAAGTACATTTGCAAGCTGGGCTCCCTTCACATCTAATGATATTCTCTCACTGCTATTTAAGGCAGGCGGCAGCAAGTAAGCAGATTTATCTCGTAAGCTCTTTGACTCCAGAAAAGCATTTCTATGCGAAAACGGCTTAGATTCTGAACTTTCAAATAATCCGGAAATCTCTGCCGGATAATTAAAAGATTCCGCCTCTGAGAAACCCGAGATGTCGGCAGATTCAGGCACATCCGGTTCGCTTAAATCAATGTAAAATAACCCCATGATGCTTTTCTTTATTTGATACTCTACCGCACCGGACAGAATAATAGATATTTTTGCAATCGCCGGCGTCTTCTTTAATTGCTCAACATGAATTTCTCTTACCAGGCCATTTCGATAAATAAAATCTGATTTTGAAAGATCCAGTTTTGCACTTTTCAAGTAAACTGTTAAAGTCGAGGAGGATTTGTCAAATTTGCCAATCGTGGTCACCGGTCCGTCGCACTGAACCAGAATGCGGTAAAAGCTCGCCATATTAAACAGCTCAATTTTCTGCAATTGATAAGTTTGCGCTTGACTTGAAGCAGTCAGCCCAAAATTAAAGGCAATCGCGATGAAACCAAGTAAAGCTTTTTTATAAATGTTCATCATTTTGCAAAACCAAAGTTATAACTTTGCTACCTTTTTTGCAGACAACCCGGTTCTTGTCAATATCCAGGATCTTCAAATCCCCGCTTCGTTCCCCTACTTTTAATACGGCATCTCCGATTAAAACATGAGCTTCATCACCTTTCCAGATAACCCCCCTGAGTACAAAATTGCTTGAGTCGTTGTCAGCTGAATCGACTTGCGCCAAACGAAAAGCTTCCCAAAACGGATCACGTCCCCAGGAGGTAAACTGCATCTGCTTGTTTGTTTTCTTAACTCGACGTGGCTTGCTTCTTTTCACGACATTCGAGGGTGTTCGCTCTACGACTACACTTTTGGCCTCGACTTTTTTTGCCGTTTCAACTTTAGGCTTCTCAGACTCTCCGCAAACAAACTGATTCAAAACAAAAAAAATCACAGCGCCGCCCGCGATTGCAACTAATCTTTTTTCCTTTTTCTTCAAAGGAGCCATTAAATTCTTGCCGCCTATCGTTTAAATTTCAGAGTTGGATTTATCATAAAGAAAAAGCACACCATCAAATAAAATCTCAACTTGAGGATGGATGTTGTCGTTATAAACAATCGTTACTTCTCCCAATGACATATAAAACGGCAGCTTATCTAAGGAGCTTAAAAACTTACCAAAGCTTTTGTAATAACCCTGGAGTTTAAAATGCACAGTCAACCTCAAAAGACCTGCATTTGCTTCCTGCTCCTTTTCTTTTGAATTGATCAAAGAAGGATAATCTGGAATAATTTGTTGAAACTTTAACCCGAATTTACTACCGCTATTTTTTATTTTCTTAATTGCAGCTGGCAAATCATGTTTGAAAATGATCTTCTCCTGAGTTAATTTGATGTCATTTTTGATGCTCTCTACCTGTTTTCCCAGGGCAATGACCTCAGCATTTGTCACCCGTATGCTTTTCACTTTAAAAATGAGATCTTGAGTTTCTTTCTTAACGGTCTCCAATCTTGAGGTTTTCGGTTGATAAAGAAAGAAAAACCAGCCAAGACAGAGAGCAATGAGAAGTGCGCTTGCAATAAGCGCGGTTTTCAAGGTTTCAGTCATTACACTATATTTCAAATTCTATTGAAAATTCGAGTCCCCCGTCTTCTCTGATTTTTTGGGATTTTAAATCGATTGCATAAAAATAGTCAGACTTCTCCAAATCCAATAAAAATTTTGCGAGATTAACCCCTTCCATCGAATTGTTCTCAAAAGCGACTCCGGTGATGCGGAGAATCTCCAGAGTTTGATATTTATCCTCGCTGCCTTCAATTTTGCGCGTGTCGTAGCTCATTTTAAACGAAGTGAGCGCTATGTTCCTCGGAACCAGTTGGCTGAATGCCTTTAAATGATTTACTGCGTTTAGATTAAGACCCAGCAGCATGTCAGCGTGCGACTGCCTCAACACATTCAGTTTTTTTAACTCACGCTGTAGAGATAGAAATTTCTCCCTTCGCGGTTTAACCCTATCATACTCTGTGCTGATTTCTATAAATTCCTGTTGGATTCTTTTAAATTGCTGGCCGACGTTTTGTGATAGCAACGCCATTAGCAAAATCATAATTGAGAACCCGTAACGAGCAACTCTTTTGAGATACTGAAAAGCGTGAGACCCCCTCAACTCCGCAGGCAGCAGATTAAACTCTTTTTGCCTATCCAGCGCAAGTCCAATCGGCACGGCAAATCTAGGTCCCATCTTGTGCCACTCGGGCTTTTGTTTCAACTTCTTGAAAGAGACAAATTTGAAAGGATTCAGCACTTCAATCTCCAGATTTAACTCCAGCGAGAGCCGGGAAATCATATTTTTCATCAAAGCGCCGCCGCCAGTCAAATAGAGGCATTCAAGAGCGTCGACCTCGAACTTCTCCTTAAAAAACTCAATCGTGCGTTGAATTTCGCTGACAAGTTTTTCCAGAACGGGTCCCATTAAAGCAGAGACTTCCTTTAGAGGAATTCCATCCTTCGTCGTGCCGTCTTCCGATTCATCCGGGAACCCGTACTTGCGTTTAATACTTTCAGCTCTTTTGGCATCCAGAGTGATTTCCGCTCCGCTCACAAAAATTGCTCCGGTCAAAGCCTCCGTAAAGTCGCCCGCACCGGTAGAAATTTGCCTGGCGAATTCTAGCAGACCATTTTTTATAAAGATGATGTGGCTGGAGTTCGCGCCAATATCGATCAATCCGAAACATTTCCGAGGTTCTTTTTTTAAAGTTTCCTTACACAAATTCCAAAGCGCGATCGGAACGGTGGAAACTTTTGAAGGAACGATTTGGGCATCTTCGAGCATCTCAATATGACTTGAAACCAAATCTTTTTGGGCGGCGACCACAAAAATATCCAGTTTCTCATCAGATTTATCTTTCTTGTCAATCTGTTTGTATGCAAATACAGTTGACTCAACCGGAAACGGCAAATCCTTGCGGCAAGCCCACGGCACAGCTTTCGCCAATTCCTTTTGTGCCGTCTTCGGCACTTTGATATTTTTAAATAAAACCTTAAGGCCATAAACAGCGGATGTAATCAATGTATTCTTGAACCGCCGGTTTTGTAAATTTTTCTGCAAAGTTTCGGACAAGAGCCGGTTTTTTTGACTGTCGTCCATCTCTGTTGGAGAGTCAGGAACTGGATAGCTGCCGAAGTTAATGCCTTGCAGTCCGCGAACCGTTTTCTTTAGCTGTGCATACTTAACAGAATGCATGCCAATATCAAGGCCGATCAAACTGCTGGTTTCGATCAAAGCGGAGAGCGGAATCGAGGTCTTTAATGCGCTTTGCTTTTTGGGTTTCGGTTTCGGCTGCGGCTTCTCCGCTTTTCGAAAAGGCTTGTCTTTCTGGGAAGCTTTCTGGGCAATAAAATCCTGCAGGACAGATTTCTTAGAAAGAACCAACGGAGCATCAACCTTCTGCACAATTGGCTTCTCGTCCTTTTCCGGCTTTACTTCACTCTGTTCCTCAAGTAAATTTTCTTGAATATCGGATTCATGTTTTGCATCCTCTGCCGCTTGTTCAGGCTCACTTTCAGGTTGTACTTCAGGTTCAATTAAAAAACTCAATGTTTCTTCCGCATTCTCTTCAGCAGAATCTTCTACCGTATTTTCTGGTGGCGTTTCGTCTTCATTGCCTGACAACTGGCTGTCGTCTAAATTCTCTTCAGCAGAATCTTCTACCGTATTTTCTGGTGGCGTTTCGTCTTCATTGCCTGACAATTGGCTGTCGTCTAAATTCTCTTCAGGCTCTTCCGAGGAAGGTTCTAAAATAAAAGGCTGCTCCTGGTGAGAACTTTGTTCGAGGGCTCCCAGAGGTTCTGAAAAATCAGCGGTTTCCTCACTTTCTTCAGAAACCGGCGGCTCTTCCTTAAACTCTGGCAAGATGAGAGCATCACTAATATCGAATTCTAACTCTTCTGGCTGTCCTTCCGTGGTTTGAGAGGTGGGTTCAATTACTTCTTGCCGGACCGGTCCTTCATCAGTCGCAGACTCTTCCTTTTCGGCTATTTCCTCAGAAAAAAGACCCGACTCCAAATCCGGCAGCCCTTCCTGTGGTTCAAAGTCATCGGAAGAAAGGTTGCCAGGCAACTCAAAGTTCTGATCTTCGGGTCGACCCTGACCAGGACGTTTCTTTTCATTGATTAGAAAGTCTATATCTGCTTTTTTGGGTTTCATAATCAAAATGACAATTCAAACGGATTGCCCGGCTATTTTGGCTGCGGGTGAGCGCTGGCTTATCAAGCACTAGAGGAATTCCAGAGGTCTCGTCGAAAGTGGCAACATAAAGAACGAATCCTTTGGCTTCGCTCAAGATGAGGGGAATTACTCTTCATAGTGAGCGAGTCTTGAATTACTCTTGCCTCAGGCTCTTTCGGCCAGGCCCCTAGCTGTGGATAGAAACTGGTTGAGCCAACAAATTCACCGGTCCGGTTTTTTATAATACTGAATATTCCTGAAAAATAACTTTTAAAAAATGGAACATTGGGTTCACATGTCACTGTGATTGCCAAATAACCTTATCTGGTATATCATTTAAGGTATCGGCAGGAAATCT
>JADFPY010000055.1:12473-18200 GCA_022562085.1 candidate division KSB1 bacterium
GAAGTCCAGAGGTCGCGTCGAAAGTAGCATCATAAAGAACGAATCTTCGACTTGGAATTACTCTTTAATAGTGAGCGGAGTAGAACCATGGGCTAGTGTGGCTTTAGGCACTTTTCGGCCAGACCTCTGGCAGCGGATGGTAATTTATTTTGAGCCAACAAAGTCACCGGTCCGGTTTTTATAACTGAACACCCTAAAACTAATGGGACATTCGGTTCACACGTCACTGTGCTTGTCAAATAACCTTATCTGGCATATCGCTTAAGGTATCGGCAGGAAATCTGAAGTATTAAGCGACAATTTACCGTTGGAAAGTTTTTTTAAATAATGGTTTACTTCAAATTCGGCGGGCACTTCCAAACCGAGGTTTTTGAGCTCCTCGACTTTTTGGAAAACTTCGGCGGGCTTGTCATCCATAACGATTTGCCCCTGGTTTAAGACCAGCAGGCGATCAAACGTAAGTGTTTCTTCCGGATATTGGGTGATGAATATTGTGGAGATTTGGCAGTGATTTTCTGCGGTTTGATTTTTTTTATGAAATTCGGAAATGAGGGAAAGCAGTGCTTTCCGGCTGGCGAGATCCAGCAAAGAAGTCGGCTCGTCGAAAATGATGTACTTGGGAGACATGGCCATGACTGAGGCCAGCGCCAGACGCTGCATTTCGCCGCCTGAAAGCAGGTGCGGCGGATGATTGCGGTATTTTTGCAGATCGAACTGTTCAAGCATTTTATCCACAGTTTCGTGCATTCGCTCATAATTGATGCCCAAATTTTCCAGACCAAAGGCGATCTCCCGTTCGACAGTTGTGGAGACAATCTGATTCTCAGGGTTCTGGAAAACCATGCCCACCAAGCGTCGTATTTCGGAAATTTTGGCAGCTTCATTTGTGTTCATGTCGTCTACCAAAACTTCGCCTTCGGTGGGCAGAAGCAGGCCGTTTAAACACCGGGCTAAAGTCGTCTTGCCGGCGCCGTTCGGTCCCATCAACCCAAGGGACTCACCTTCTCGAATAGTCAGGTCGATGCCGTCCAGCACGCGATTTTTTTCTTCGCCGTTTGTGTATTCGAAAACTAGGTTTGAAATTCTAATCATGCTTATTTTAAAAAAAGATGATTAAGTCGCAAAATTTAAATTTGAATACGTACTCTTAAATAGAAAGAATGAAATTTTAATCAAAGGATTTTTAAAAAAAACGCGACCTACTGACCCAGCAACTGTACAACCAGGCTGCGATTTCTTGAACGATTATCGAAATCGATCAGGACGATCTGCTGCCACGTGCCGAGAATGAGATCGCCATCTTTAAACGGGACGCTAAAGAAAGGCCCAAGCATTGCCGCGCGAACATGAGCGTAACCGTTGCCGTCGCCCCAGGTTGCATCGTGGTGATAGGTAACACCGGTGGGTGCAAATTTTTCAAATGCTTCGGGGATGTCTTTCAACAAGCCGGGTTCATATTCAATGGATGTTATGCCGGCAGTAGAACCGGCAACAAAAACCGTCAAACTGCCTTCTGAGAGTCCTGAATTTTTCAAAACGGCGTCGACTTGCTGAGTAATGTCGATGATATCAGTGTGGCCTTTCGTTGAAAGTTCGATTGAATCGGTAATTATTTTCATGCTATTCCCTGTTTGAAAGTAGGGGCACACTGCAGTGTGCCCCTACTACAATAATCAATCAATTTAAACGTTGGGATCAAAATTCGTCATTTGCCAAAATTCATAGAAACGTTTTCGAATCTCTTCTTCGGTCAAATTCTCTAATCGTTCCAAACTAAATTTTTCTACACAGAAAGAGGCCATGGTGCTGCCAAACACAACTGCCCGCTTTAAGTTATCAATCGAAATGTCGTCACTTTTGGCCATATAGCCCATAAAACCGCCCGCAAATGTATCTCCTGCCCCGGTTGGATCGTAAATAAATTCCAATGGATAAGCGGGCGCCCAGAAAAACGAGTCCTGGGTTATCAAAAGAGCTCCATGCTCACCTTTTTTGATGATGAGAGTTTTGGGGCCCATCTCCTGAACAATTTTAGATGATTTAACCAGATTAGCTTCGTAGGCCAACTGCCGCACTTCAGAGTCATTAACAATCAGAACATCGACATGTTTCAGCGTTTCACGAAGCGCAGGCAGATCCCCGCCAATCCAGTAGTTCATGGTATCCAGAGCAACTAATTTGGGTGATTGAATCTGCTTCAGTACATCCATTTGCAGATCCGGACCGATATTAGCCAGAAAAATGTATTCGCTGTTTTTATAAGAATTGGGAATTTTAGGTTCAAATTTCTCAAATACATTCAGGTGGGTAAACAGAGTGTCCCGATCATTTAAATCAAAACCGTACTTTCCACCCCAGCGAAAAGTTTTCCCGTCTGCAACTTCTAATCCGCTAAAATCTACATTTTTCTTTTTTAAGAATTCAATTTTCTCTTTAGGAAAATCATCTCCGACTACAGCGACCAAATTTACCGGCGCAAAATACGAGGCGGCGGCGCTAAAATAGATTGCTGAGCCTCCTAAGGCATCTTCAACGGTCCCAAATGGCGTCTCGACTGTATCCAGAGCAGCCGACCCAACAACAAGGATACTCATATGTTGTCTTCCTTAAATTATCAATTTTTCAATTATGGCGGGGATTTTCTAAACCTTCGAAAACCATGAAGATTTTAGTAAAGTTAGCCACCCCACTTTACATCCGTTCCGGTGCTGAAATCCCCAAAAGTTTGAACGCATTCGCCAGAACAATTCGAGTGCATTTGATTAAAACCAACCGCGCACCTGTCAACGCTTTGTTTTCCGTTACGACCCGTTGGTGATGATAAAAGCGATGAAACGCAGCTGCTAATTCCTGTAAGTAATTTGGAATTCTATGCGGCTCCAAAAATTTTGCTGCCTTCGAAACAATATCCGGAAATTCCAGAAGCTTTTTTATTAAAGCCAGTTCTTCTTCTTGTTCAAGTAAGTTTAAATTTGCATGATCCGGTAACTTGAAACCCTGTTCTTCGGCGTGTTTAATAATATTGCAAATTCGTGCATGGGCATATTGCACGTAGAAAACCGGGTTTTCCTCAGATGTGTTTTTGGCTAAATCCATGTCGAAATCGAGTGGACTTTGGCTGCGCCGCGCTACAAAAAAGAAGCGCGCCACATCAACACCTACCTCCTCGATCAGCTCTTTCATCTCGATGATTTTGCCGGCGCGTTTGGACATTTTAACCACTTCACCTTTTTCGAAAAGATTTACCTGCTGAATAATGTTGACCTCAAAGCTGCTTTCCGGATAACCGAGGGCACTCAGTGCGGCTTTCATCCTTGGGATATATCCGTGATGATCAGGTCCCCAGAGATCATAAAGTTTTTCAAAGCCGCGTTGATATTTGTCGGCATGATAAGAGATATCGACCAAAAAATAAGTAGGCTCGCCCTCACCGGTCACCAAAACACGATCTTTTTCATCACCAAACTCGGAAGAGTTAAACCATTTCGCGCCATCTTTTTCATAAACGTAGCCATTTTGAGACAGGCTTTCCAAAACCTTTAAGTGAACGTTCTTTGTTCGCAAATCACCTTCACGGAACCAAATATCAAAATCAACCCGGTAATCGGAAAGTGTCTTTTTTTGCTCCACCAAAATCTTTTCCAAAGCCAGTTCCGAAAACTCCTGCCATCTTTGATTTTGCTCCTTTGACACAAATTTATCCCCGTGCTCCGTGTGAATTTCTTTCGCAATGTCCCGAATGTAATCGCCGTGGTACCCTTCTTCCGGGAAAGGTTCCTCTTGCCCCAGTAATTCCATGTAACGCGCACTCACCGACTTGCCCAAAAGTCTTATTTGCCGGCCGGCATCGTTGACGTAGTATTCTCTTTTCGCATCAAACCCGACTGCGTTAAATAAATTCACCAGCACATCTCCAACAGTCGCAGCCCGTGCACTCACAACGTTCAACGGTCCGGTCGGATTAGCGCTGACAAATTCAATCTGTACCTTTTTTTGCGCGCCCCAATCACTGCAGCCGAATTTATCCGCTGCTTTGATTATCGTGTTTAAAGACTCACCCAAATATTTATTTTCGAGATGAAAGTTAATAAACCCTGCACCGGCAATTTCTGTTTTTGACACAACCTTTGAATCTAAGTCTAATTCTTCCAGCAATTCGGCGGCAATCTCTCTCGGATTTCGTTTTAATTTTGAAGCCAACAACATCGCCACATTGGTTGCAAAGTCTCCATGCTCCGGATTCTTTGGCCGCTCCAATGTAATTTCAAGCTCACCCGACGAGGCAAACCCTTTTGACTCAAGCGCTTTCGATAGCGTTATTATTAAGTATTCCTGTTCAGACATTCTATTCGTCTTTCACTTCGATAATTTCCGCGTCACCCCAAAGTCTTTCTAAACCATAAAACTCTCTGCGCGCCGGTTGAAACACATGTACTAAAACTCCAATATAGTCAAGTAAAATCCATTCCTGATTCGATTGTCCCTCGATATGCAGCGGCCGGGTTTTTTCCCCTTTTAAAGTCTCGAAGATGTGGTCTGAAATTGCTTTAACTTGAGTGTTTGTAGAACCGGAACAGATCACAAAATAATCTGTCATGGTCGTGAGTGGGCGCAGGGTTAAAATCAGCACATCTGTTGCTTTTTTTTCTAAAGATAGATTTGCGATTCTTTCCGCGAGTTTTTTAAAATCCAAATAACTTATTCCCTCCTTTTTTTTCACAAAAAATATGCCCGACCAATGACATCGTTTGGTAGGACTTTTCCTTGTACCAAATAGGCATTCGCGATTACAAATTTCAAACAAGCACGGGGAATGGCAAATTAAGGATTGTTCGGGACTCCACGATAGAACGCTATATCTTAAAGCTTTTGCGTTTTAAACCATTTGATGGTTCTGCCCAACCCCTCACCGAGAGAAACTTTAGGTTCCCATCCCAAAATAGTTTTCGCCTTCTCAATATTGGGCTGGCGAACTTTGGGATCGTCAATTGGAAGCGGGTTGTAAATAATCTCGCTTTTACTGCCGGTCAATTTGATGATCGTTTCTGCCAACTGTTTGATTGTCATCTCATTTGGATTGCCGATATTAACCGGTTCATGGTGATCGGAAACCATCAGGCGGCAGACACCTTCAATCAAATCATCCACGAAGCAAAAACTTCGAGTTTGTGATCCATCTCCAAAAATTGTGATCGGTTGATCTTTCAAGGCTTGGGGAACGAAAGCCGGAATAGCACGCCCATCTTTCGGCCGCATTCTGGGACCGTAAGTGTTAAAGATTCTTACTATTTTCGTATCCAGGCCGTGAAACCGATGGTACGCCATTGTAATCGCTTCTGCGTACCTTTTTGCTTCATCATAAACGCCGCGTGGCCCAACGGGGTTTACATGGCCCCAATAATCTTCCGTTGGCGGATGCACCTGGGGGTCACCGTAAACCTCGGATGTGGAGGCAAGCAGAAATGTTGCTTTCTTTTCCCGCTCCAAACCGAGCGCTTTATGCGTTCCCAAGGCTCCTACTTTTAATGTTGGGATTGGAAATTCTAAATAATCTTTTGGGCTGGCTGGTGAAGCAAAATGGATCACATAGTCGATCGGTCCGGCACAATATATATACTCGGTGACATTATGCTTGATAAATTTAAATTTTTCTCCCTGCAAATGCTCGATATTCGCAACCGTGCCAGTTAACAAATTGTCCATAGCAACGACTTCATGCCCTTTATT
>JADFPY010000056.1 GCA_022562085.1 candidate division KSB1 bacterium
GCGGGCGCTTTGATTCATAACAAAACCATTCAAATGACACAATATGGCCTCCTGGCGGCTGTGCTAAATATTATTTTGAATCTTGTAATGATACCTGCATTCGGAATTTTGGGCGCCGCGATTGCCACAACACTCTCTTATTTTGTTATGATTGTTTTGATACTTAGACTGTCGCAAAAACATTTGCATATCAATTGGCTTTGGAAGAAAATGATTCCAGTGATTTTGCTTGGGATGATTTTTTCCTGGCTGGGGATCATTGACTTGCAAGAACTTCAACTGAATTTTGCGAAAGACGCTGTTTTACTGCTTCTTTTACCGGCTCTAATGCTTCTTCTGAAACTTGTTTCTTTAAAAGAAATCAAACGTTTTGCGCTGCGATTAAAAGGCGCTTTTTAAGTTCGCTTCGTTATCAGGAGAGTCTTAATGAAAATTAAAATCATGAATATTGTCGGCGCCCGGCCGAATTTTATGAAAATAGCCCCAATTATTTCTGAAATGAACAAACACGCCGAGTTTGAACTCAAACTGCTGCACACCGGTCAACACTATGACGATGAGATGTCCAGGTTCTTTTTCGAAGATTTGCGGATTCCGGAACCCGATATTTATCTTGGCATCGGCTCAGGTAATCACGGGGAACAGACCGGCAAAATCATGATCGAATTTGAGAAAGTTTTGATAGCCGAAAAACCTGATTTGGTGCTTGTTGTCGGCGATGTGAATTCAACAATCGCTTGCGGGCTGGTGGCTGTGAAACTGGGCGTCAAATTTGCCCATGTGGAAGCGGGTTTGCGCAGCTTCGACCGCACCATGCCTGAGGAGATTAACCGGCTTTTAACGGACCAAATTGCAGATTTTCTTTTTATTACGGAGAAAAGCGCTGAAGAGAATTTGTTAAAAGAGGGCCTAAGCCGGAATAAGATTCACTTTGTCGGCAATGTGATGATTGATTCGCTTTTGGGAAACCTTGAGCGCGCGCAGAATTCGAAAATACTCAGCGATCTGAATTTACAATCTCAAGAGTTTGCACTTCTGACCCTGCACCGCCCGAGTAACGTTGACACCAAGGAAAATTTTCTGGAAATTCTTAATGCGCTTCAGGAGATTCAAAAAGAAATTGTTTTGGTATTTCCAATTCATCCCAGAAGCAAGAAGCGTCTCAATGAGTTTGGTTTAAATGAACACCTAAAGAAAATGCCCAACTTTCTTGTTCAAGCGCCGCTGGGATATTTGGATTTTCTTAAATTGATGTCCGAAGCCAGATTTGTGTTAACGGATTCGGGTGGCATTCAAGAGGAGACAACAGTTTTGGGTATTCCGTGTCTGACCCTTCGTGAGAATACCGAGCGGCCGGTGACTGTTTCTCAAGGAACAAATGAAGTGATCGGAATCGATGCAGAGCGTTTGGTGGCAGAAAGCAAAAAAATTCTAAACGGGACTTTCAAAAAGGGTAAAAGACCGGACTTGTGGGATGGCAAAGCGGCAGAGCGGATTGTGGACGTTTTAGTCGAAAGTTTCAAACTAACGTAATGTTGTTTTGCTCTTCACTTTACTTTTAGCAATGAGTTAATATAATAGCGAAAATTCAATTTGCTTATTTCAGGATGGAGATTAATGGCCAAAAAGAAAAAATCCAAGAAGCCTCAACATAAAAATTCAACCACATCTACCCGGTCAAATGTAGTAATAGAATACCTAACCCGGACAAGCCGGAAATCCCAAATATCAAATAACAAATCCCAAATAAAAAAAACTCGAACTGCAAATCACAATAAACAAAAAACAGCTGGTATCAAGGAACTTTTGTCTTTGTTTGATGCCGAACCGTCGGCATCGGGAATTGGGCATTGGATTTTATTTGTTATTTGGCTTTTCTGATTTCAAGTCTTGCCAAAAAATGCCAGAATTTGACTTCTCAGGTACTAAATAAGCACCCATATTTTTTGCCGCTGACAAGTCTCGGTGTATTGTTGTTGATTTTTTTTCATGAGGCTATATTTGGCGGCATGCCATCCTTTGCAAGCCTCATGAGTGCTCCCTTTGTAGATATCATCAACACTTTGTTTTGGTTCATTAGAAAAGTTGTTCCGACACCTGACATTTATCGAATTATTCTTAACTATTTCCTGTTTGGCTTATTCACCTACATCCTGTTAATGAGAAAAACGGGCGTTCGATTTGTTGCACTTTTGCAGCACTTGCCATGGTTTTTCAACCCTCGGTCATTGGGTTTTCGGCTTTTGGACACAATAGCAAACTTGGCGTCGCTGTTTTAATTCCAGTCATTTTTCTTTTGCTTGAGGAGCTCATAGAAAAGAGACAATTGCGCTATTTGGGATTATTGGGCTTAGCAGTGGGAATCCAATTGCTGCGAGCTCATACTCAAATGTCCTACTATACGTTTATGATGATTGGTCTGTATCTTCTTTATTGGGGCGTTGCTTCGACGGTAAAAAAACAGGCTCCTTCTCAGACTTTCAAATCCATAGGGCTTGTTATATTCTATTCGCGGCGGTGCGCAAGGTTTAGATTACGGTTATGCAACCCATTGGTCTTTTTCACTCCCGGAGGTAATGACTTTTTTAGTGCCATCCTTTGTGGGATTTGGTGGGCAGACTTACTGGGGAGACATGCCCTTCACTGCGTTTCCGCTTTACATGGGAATCGTTACGATTTTTCTGGCTGGACTGGGCTTCGTCCTAAAACGGGATGGCACGATAATCTTTTTTGCTCTTATGGGGTTTGGCGCCCTCTTGATTGCGTTCGGTAAAAATTTTCCGATTCTATATGGACCGCTGTTTGAATTCCTGCCGTTCTTCAATAAATTTCGAGTGCCCAACATGATCCTGATTCTGCTGCAATTTTCAATTGTGGTTCTTGCAGCGTTGGGATTGAATGCATTACGAAACATAAAAGAAACTCATGTGAAGCAGAATGTTAAAAAATATATCTACATTTTTGGAGGTGCGTGTGGACTTATCACCTTGTTTTTTCTGCTCGGTAAAAGTACCTATCTCGGTTGGGTTTCCGGTTCTATAAAAAACCTGGCTGCCCCGGCTCGCGAAGCCGCTTATCAACAAACCCTCTCTGATGCAATAAAAATGCTTTTTATCGTCGCTGCGAGTGGAGCACTTGTTATTTTCTATTTAAATGATCGAATAAAAATCAATGCTTTTGGCGCTGCTATAATTGCCCTGTTGATCATCGATCTCTGGTGGGTTGATTTTAAGTTGGTCGATCCGAAGCCGAAAGTGAATACGGAAAATTATTTTGTCGAAACCGATGCCGTTAAATTTCTCAAAAAAGATTCTGAGCCATTTCGGGTTTTCCCGGTTTTCGATGATAAACCGGCAAACTGGTACATGTACCATAAAATACAAAATATCAAAGGTTACCATGCGGCTAAAATTAAATCGTATCAAACTTTTCTCGAAAACACCGGTTTGGAAGTAAAGAACAGGTTCGGACTGCCGCCGTTTTTGAGCAAATACCTGGAGGTTGTTATGAAAGAAGGTAAGCCGTCTCTTCAGCAGGTGCCTGCTAATTTGATTTCTCTCCGAACGTTTTCAAATGGATAACGCAATCATCGACATGCTGAATGTCAAATATTTAATTTCGTATTACCCGATTCCGGACGAGCGCTTCAAACAGGTATTAAACAGCCAACCGTTTGTCTTTGAGAATACTGCGGTATTGCCGAGAGCTTATTTTGTCGATTCGGTGCGAGTTATAAATGATGAGATGGAATTTTATGAGTTTTTGAAGTCAGGAGATTTCAACCCAGCTCAGGAGGCAGTTTTAGAAGAAGCGCCCAAATTCGAAGTTGGTCACTCTGAGAAAAATCAGGTTGTGATTACCTCGTATGATATCCATGAAATTAAGTTGAAAGCAGAAGTTGCGGAGCCGGCTCTGATGGTTTTAAGTGAAATTTACTATCCGGCCGGCTGGAAGGCTTTTGTGAATGGGGAAGAAACCAAAATTTACAAAACCAACGCTATTTTAAGGTCGATTTTTCTGGAACCGGGAAATCATGAGATTGAATTTGTTTTTGAATCGAAAGCGCTGAAAATGGGCCTTTGGATTTCATTTACCAGCCTTTTCATTTTGTTGGGTATTTTGGTTTATTCATGGCGTTTTCAAAGGCGGCCTGCTGAGTATCGTAAGACGTTTTACCCCACTATTTATTTATAATGCTTTTAGCATAATTCTCCCAGCTAAACTCTGCAGCCCTTTTAGCTACGTTTTGTTTTTGAATTGGCTGCTCTAAAAATCTTATCATCGTCTCCGCCATGGAATCTATATCATCGGGCTCAGCTAAGTATCCGTTGAACCCTTCTTTGATGGTCTCGGGAAAATGACCGATGCGAGTTGCCAGAATCGGTAAATTAAAATTGTAAGCAAGCGACTCTACTCCCGATGGGGTCGCTGTTAGATAATATAAAATCATGCAATCACTGACTTGCAGATACTTATGAACGTCCTCATTTGCAATATACTCATTGACGACCGTGACCGAATCAGCTATCGAGAATTCATCAATTAGATCGAGTGGCTGATAATTTAGACCGCTTTCACCGTTGCGGATAAACACAGCGCTTAAAAATTTAAAAAACCACATTTTAATTTTGGTAGACAACTTATTTGGATCCAGGGTACTCCAGAGAGACTCGCCGACGATTAGAAGAGTGACATCGTCCCGCTTCTCTTTAACTCTTGCAAAAGCCTTTATGGTATTATGAAGTCCTTTGTAGTGCCGAATAAACCCAAAAGATAAAAACACATTCTTTTTTAATTTTAATCTGCATTTTTCCGCCTCAATGTCGAAATGAGAAGCTGGGGTAAACATGTCGTAAACCGGATGATATAGCTTGATAATATTGCGCAAATTTTTATCCGGTGATCTTTTGCCGCTTTCACTCAAAATGAAATTGAATTTTGGAAAAGTTTGTTTTAGCTCCTCAGCGGTTTTAAAAGAATGAACGACATAGCTGTTTGAGCAGGATATGCCGTATTTTGTAAGCGTATTATCAATGATGCTTCCTTCCTTTTGCACGACAAAGTGCAGATCAAATATTATTTCGATCTCTTGGTGCTTCCTAAGTTTGCGAGTGATGTAACCTAAAGGAATTCCCTGCAAAGCGATAGACCACTGAAAAAGCACGATATCCGGATTGATTTCCACAATAGTTCGGTAGGTCTCATGCCAGGTTTTCGGATTATTGTAGTTTGTCAAGTAATTGACTTTTACATTCGTGCCCTCCAATAAATCTGTTTTACTGCTTCGGTCGATAAAATCTCTCGGGATAATAGCCGGGTACTGCTGAATCCAGGACACAAGATGGACTTCGACGTTTTTGATTTTATCAAGAGTTTTTGCAAGTGAAGTGGTGTAATTTGCGATTCCACCTTTGAATTGAGGGCCTAAACCGAAAACGACGACTCGCATTTTGTTCATCAAAAAGGGTTAGCAAAAAGTGAGGATTTGGGTGCAGGCATTTTTCAACTTTTGGGTTCTAAGGCTTTGTCATAGACCCGGCGCAAGCCGGATTCCAGAGAAATTCTGGGTTTCCAGCCCAATCGTTCAGCGACATAATTCATATCTGCATAACGAGAGTGGACGCCCACGGGTTTGTCTAAAAGGGGCTTGATCTCGGGTTTATAATTGGCAAATTTGCAAAATAGTTCGATGATTTCTAAAAAAGTAGTCAACTTTCCGGCGCCGATATTGATCGCAGAGCCGTCAGTGATTTCATCCATCGCGAGAAACATACAATCGAGGCAGTCATCGATATGGACGAAATCTCTTCCCTGTTTTCCGTCCCCCCAAACTTCGAAGGGATTTTCTCTGCGCGCGGCACGGGCTGCAATCGCTGGAATCGGGTAGCTCAGATCCTGGTCTTCTCCATATCCGGAAAATGGCCGGATGCAAGTCACAGAAAGCCCATAATGTTCGGCGGCAATCTTTGCGAGGTATTCACCGGTGAGTTTCGACCAGCCGTAGGTCATATCCGGTTTACCCAGGGCGTTGGCCTCAAAATCGATTGCCTTTTCAACCAGGGCTACTGATTGGGTCTCCGATTGCAAATTGACCGGATAAGCGGCGCTTGAACTTGGATAAAGCACTCTCTCAGGTTTATGTTGACACACCCAGTAAAAGAACTCGGCGTCGATTGCAAGGTCTATCCCGACGGCTATCGGATCGCCTTCTATTTTCGCACGGCCGCCAACAATCGCGGCAAAATGGTGAACATCGCTGAATTTTTTCACACGAAGTCCGTAATTCTCAGTTAAATAATCCGGATTTGACAGGAGGTTTCGTAAAAATATCCGGAAATCACCGCGCCAGAAAAAAAGCCGCTCACCCTCCATCACTTCTAAATCTTTGTTCTTATGAGATACGGCGTTTTGCAACCAATGCGACGGATGCAGTCCGGTAGAAAGATCGTCGACAACAAATACTTTATCTTCGGTTGTTGCTAGGATTCGTTTTACAACATTTCGACCTACAAATCCGCAGCCGCCGGAAACTAAGTGAATTTTCATTAGAATTTGATTTTGATAAATGGGATTTTTAATTAGTTATGTAATAATTAAATATAAATAACTCATCAATTCATATCAAGATATTACTGGATACTGAAAATAGTTAAACAAAGAATTTTCTTTCTTGATTCTCTTTAATTATTGCTTAAATTAAGGTCAGGGAGTTGAATTATGAAACTTAATATCTACCACCTTAAAGGAAAATTCAAGGGCCTGCTGTTTATCTTTGCAATTTTGATAATCATTCTTTTGCTATTACATAGCCAGCGGATTGTGAATCAACTTCGAGCAGAGTCCAGGGATATTTTACAGTTTTATGCAAATCTTTATGCCTCCGCCGCCTCTGAAGAGACCAGCTCAAATCTCAACTTCATTTTTGAAGAAATTATTCTACGGACCAACTTCCCAATTATCCAAACCGATCCTGAAAGCAACCCAATTGCCTGGAAAGGGATAGAAATTGAGTCTAACGATCAATCGCCCGCGGCAATCGGGAAAGTCAAAGGCATGGTTGAGGTAATGAGGCACGATTCTGATCCGATTCCTTTAAAATATCAGGAAATCATGCTGGGCTATCTCTACTACGGCGATTCCAAGCTAATTAGACAGCTTCAGATGCTGCCGTATATTGGAATTGCTGTAGTGGGTCTGTTTGTCTTGATTAGCTTTTTGGGATTTCGAAGTATTCAGAGAAGTGAGCAGCAATTCATTTGGGTTGGGATGTCTAAAGAAACAGCACACCAAATCGGCACACCGCTTTCCTCCCTCATGGGTTGGCTGGAATTGTTAAAATCTAAGGTAGGCGATAAAGATAGTTTAAAAAACCTGGGAGAGATGGAAAAAGACATTGAGCGGTTAAATAGGGTAGCCGCCCGCTTTTCACAAATTGGCTCTAAGGCAGATTTAAAAGAAGAAAAAATAGCCTCCATTATTTCAGATGTGGTCAGGTATTTTAAAACCCGGCTTCCGCAAGGGGGTAAGCGGGTGAAGATTGTTGAGAATTATCACGTTAACTCCACTGTTGCGCTCAACAAAGATTTATTTGAATGGGTGATTGAAAATTTATTGAAAAATGCAATAGATGCCATTGAAAAGGATGTTGGCCGAATCGAAATAAATTTGAATGAGTTGAAAAATGGCCGGCATCGCGTCTGTATTGATATTTCAGATAATGGCCGCGGCATAGACGCCAAGAGAAAAAGCGAAGTATTTAAGCCCGGCTACAGTACAAAGAAAAGAGGGTGGGGGCTTGGTTTGAGTCTGGCGAAACGAATTATCGATCAATACCACGGCGGTAAACTGACGGTTAAAGAGTCCAAGACCCATCAAGGCACGACCATGAGAATTTTGCTTTAAAATTGACAGTTTGTTTAACTTATAAAAAGGAACGAATTCTATTATGTTTGATTTACCCTTCGAGACAAGCCTAATTATCTATCTGGCTTTAGCTTCTTTATTCCTGGCAATTGTGATTTGTTTCGCGATGATGGTAAATCGGGTAAAGAAAGGAAAATTAAGAGGCCGACGGAAACCCACTTTATATTTCAGCCTAACCCGAAACCTGTTTCGGTTTATGGTAGTATTTTTGTGGATTGCTGTTTCTGCGGCTGTTTTATTTTTAGCTGCCTTCATTCAGTCCTATAAAAGCTTCACAAAAGAAGAGCTTGTTGCCGAGGTTCGCTGCGTGCCGTTGGAGGATGGTTCAGGCTCAATATATCTGGAAATTAGCGAGATTGAAGGCGGGCGAAAGCGAGGTTCTCAGGAGTTTATTTTAAACGGCGACCAGTGGGCCCTCGAAGGCGATGTTTTGAAGTGGGATGATTGGCTTAATTTTGTCGGACTTCATACAATGTTCAAGTTGACGCGCGTGCGCGGCAGGTTTGTAAATTACCAAGATGAGATTAGCCAGAAGCCAAGTGTCTTTAGCCTGGTCAAGTCCGAAAGTAATCCTAAATGGCGCTGGTTATATAAATATGGCTATAAGCTGCGGTTTGTGAGCGCCGTTTACGGGAACACGGTCTACACTTATCCGGCCAAAGGAAAGGTCTTTGAGGTTTACGTGACAACCTCCGGCTTTATCGCCAGGGTTCGAGAGGATAAGGATTTATCAAATCTCCTTAAGTAGCTTCTTCCAGCGCGCCCAGCCTTCAGCACGGGCTTTTTTATTTGCTTCAGATGCATCGGGAGCCTCACCCGCGCGCATAAAACCGTGTCCGGCGCCTTCATAAGTTACCGGGTCATAAGTTTTATCCAAGGCTTTCATAAGTTCAACGGTCTCCGGAATGGTCGCGTTGACGCGGGCATCGTTGCCTCCATAAAAACCGTACACCGGGCATTTGATTTTCTCCAGGGCTTCTTTCTCTTTAGGTCTGCGGCCGTAAAAAACAAACGCCGCTTTTAAATCCGAATTATTTGTTGCGAAACGAAAAGTCTGTGAACCTCCCCAGCAGAACCCGCCAACAGCTACTTTACCGTTGCACGCCTCTAAATTAGAGACGTAATCAAAAGTCGCATTTAAATCGGCACTGACTTGTTCGGGCGTAAGTTTGTAGATTCCGTCACGTGCGGCATTTCTGTCGGCGAAATCGCTGGTTTTACCTCCATCCGGACCCATGCCTGAAAGTAAGTCGGGTGCAATTGCTATGTAACCGACTTCAGCTAATTGATCGGCAACGCCGCGAACCCAGTCGGTGAGGCCGCGGTTTTCATGGATGACTAAGACGGCAGGTGCCTTTTCTTTAACCTCGGGGAAAACCAAAAACGCCTGGATCACGCGATTCTCATATTTGATGTTAACCCATTCGTGGTGACGCGGGGATTCGTTCAGACGTTTTAAGACATGATCTTGGGCAGTTACCGCTCCAAATGATAAAAGTAAAGCAATAACGGTCAGAAAGACTCTGGTCATTTATTCCTCCTGATTATTTGGATAGAAGCAGGTGCAAATCTAAAATTATGATGCGGAAAAAGCTCTTTACACTATTCGTATTTATTCATACCGCAACGCGTCTATCACGTTGGCATTGGCGGCGCGGATAGCGGGGTAGAGGCCGGCGATGACACCAATTCCGGCGCAAATCACAAAACTGTAGCCGATCCAAATCCAGGGCAGGATAAGCTCTTCACCGATATTAAAATGGTTGAAAGTCGAGCCGCCCACAACTCCCAATAAACCGCCGAGAATTCCTAATAAAACCGCTTCGGTTAAAAATTGCACAATGATATAAATTTTTCTGGCGCCGATGGCCCGGCGGATGCCGATTTCCCGAATTCGTTCGGTCACGGAAACCAGCATGATGTTGGCAATTCCAATGCCGCCTACCAGTAGTGAAACGAGGGCAATGACAATAATAAATTCACCAATTTCTTTGTTGGTGTCTTGAATGGTAGACAAGTAGAAATCCTGCCTGCGGACCCGAAAGTCATTTTCCTGTTCGGGGCGTAAGCGATGGTTGCGACGCAGCATATTCTCGATATCAAACAAGGCTTCATCGTAATCTTCCGGAGAGCGCATTTGTGCCAGAATACTGGATAAATGATCAACCCCAAAAAGACGTTCCTGTGCGGTTGTCAATGGCACAAAAACCTGGTTATCGGGGTCACCCCAGGTTTCACCTTTTGCGCCCAAGAGCCCAACCACCTGGAATCGTTTGGAATTAATCAAGACAGACTTACCGATGGGAGAGGCATTTTCAAAAACCTCTTCATGAACTGTGGCACCGAGGACGCAGACCCGGGATCTTTCTCTCAGTTCGTCGTGTGTAAAAAACCTGCCTTCAACAACTTTTTCGTTGTTTATCGTTTGGTATTCAGGTAATGTGCCGGTTATACGTGTATTCGTGTTTTTGTCTCTAAATTCTACGCTGCTATTACTTGAATAGGTTGGGACGACATTAGTGATAACTTCCGAAGTTTTTAAAATTTCCACTGCATCCTTATATTTTAAATTTACGACACTGGCCGCAGTGCGCACTCGGCCCCTGTGCCCGTATCCTGGCCGAATGGTCAAAACATTGGAGCCAAGCGCTTCGAGCCGCTCGTTGATGCTTCGCTGTGTCATTTCTCCTAAAACGACAACGTACAGCACGGCCCCAATCCCCACTCCGATACCGATGAGCGTTAAGATCGAACGCAAAGGATTGGCTTTTAAACTTTGCAGCGCTACCAGAATGTTCTCACTAACTATCATTGGACGTCTCCTTTAATTACTTTGTCTGCCTCTTTGATTGGAGGACGAAGAAGAATTGCCACTCGCTCCAAAGCCCCTGGTGCTTCTGATTCGCTCCGCAAATCTATTGTTGGCGTCCATCAACCGGGAAACCATGGGAACACCGACAATGTCCCCTTCATTCAAACCCGAAACAATCACTGCGTCTTTAAAGTTAGAAAGCCCGATCTCAACTCTTTGCGGAACAAATTCATTCTCTTGTTTCAGCAAGGCCATGCGTATATTTCGCCGGCCTTTTCCTTTTCGGCCCCCGGGCATTTTTAAGGCCATAGCCGGCGCCAATAAGACATCTTCTTGTCTGACGATGGTAATCTCAGCATTAGCATTCATACCGGATTTTAATAAACCACTTCTGTTTTCCACTTCAATGATAACATCAAAAAGCGTGACGTTTTGTTCGATTCTTGCTTCAGGCGAAATGCGCACAATTTTCCCCCTGAACCTTCGTTCAGGATACGCTTCAGCAACCACAAGCGCTGTTTGCCCTGCTTCGATTTTACCGATGTCTATTTCATCAATGCCAGCTTCGATGTGCACTGAACTCATATCAGCAATATCGGCAATCGGAGTGCCGCCGCTAACATTGCTCACCCCTGAGGCTATGATCTGCCCCTCCTCAACATATTTTTGTAAAATGATACCGTTGATTGGTGCGAGGACAATTGCTTCGGCCAGCCGCTCAGTCGCTCGCGCCAAAGCTGTTTTTGCTTGAATAAGTTTTCCTTTCGCGATCGCTAAATTCAGCTCGATTACACCAAGCTCCTCTTCGGAAATAAGCCCCCTCTGGAAAAGCTTATCTCTCCGGCCGTAGGTATGTTCTGCTTGTTTTAATTCTGCTTTGGCAATACCAAAGTTTGCCTGGGTTTGCTCAACTTCTGCCCGTTCGTCTTTTTGATCAAGCCGCGCGATTAAGTCACCCTTTTGGATGATATCGCCTTCCTCGACTGGCAGTTCTTCAACGACGCCACTGGCTTTTGATTTAATTTCGATCCGATCAATGGGTTTTACTTCACCAGTGGCAGACACAATGATTTCAAAAGTGCCTCGACGAACTTCAAACTCTTTGTATTTCGGGGCGTCGCCAATTGCATCGCCAACCGAACCATCGTTGAAAAAAAGAAATCCCAAGAGGATCAGTCCAACGATACTCAGTCCATAAAGAAACTGCCTTTTTGTTACTTTCATTATGATTCCCTGATTTTTGATTTGATTTGATTTGATGAAAAATGTAGTCAAGTGTGAATTTAAAAGCAACATTTATTTCTAAAAAGGTCTTGGCGCGTCGTTGACTATAATGGATAAAAAAGAACCGACGCCTTGCGCGCCGGTTCTTTTGCTCCAGTCTTAGCCATCGCTGCCGAAGCATCCACCCCCAAGGCTCGCGACCCAGGCGTCCCAGGTAGCCTGCTGCGTTTCATCCAAGACAGCTCGGACATTGTCGAAATTAGCTGTCTTGCAAGCGCACATCGCTTCCTTAAATGGCTCGTTGTCCGGATTATTTCGGATCGCTTCGCGAGTGCTTTCGCTGAGTTCACGCAACTGCTCTCTGGCTTCTTCTCTGGTTAGGTCGCCACTTTGCAACGCGTCCATTATGGGTTGACGTTGTTCATTGGCAGCTGCAATGAGATCTTGGTTGGCTTCAAGGAAGGCCTGCAAAGGTTCTTGCACACATTCACGATGACCAGCCATCAATTCGGGCAACTGTGCTCTTTGGTCTTCGGTTAAGCTAAGGTCCCTGAGAATGTGTCCGAGGTGATTCCCAAACCTTGCGCCGAGACCGCTTGGGCCGCCTCTGCCAAATGGTCCCCTGGGGCCTCGAGGTCCAAAGGGTCCGTTGTTTCTAAAAAAGTCACCATTAAAAAGGCCCGGGTTCATGCGCATCAAGCTTTCTATGGTTGCGTCCTCGACTGCACCCACAGCATCTTCAAAATCAAACAGGGCAAATGCTCCTGATTCAAAATCAAGCTGAGAATCATTGTTTACACCGGTGCCGGTGTTACAGCCAGTGATCATTAGAAAGGTCATAATTATTAAGAATGGAAAGGTTGAATTCATAAACTTCATTACATATCTCCTTAAATTAACTTTTTCAGGTTTCTGAGCTCGTTGTAGAAACTCAAAAACTCACTATTAATAAATTCGACTTTCATTTGATTGACGTCTAAAGCGCCAACTTCAAAGACAAAAAAACTTTTTGATTTTCTTTGATCTGATTTGATGAGATGATGACCTTTCATTTTTAAATATGCTGAAAACGCCAGGTCATCTGTGGTGATGTGATTATTTGGCTTTTGGTTCATAGGCTAGCTCTCCATTTAAAGTGGCTTCACAATATAAACGAATTTAGATTTTCAATGTGGTCAGTTTTTTTAGAAAAGGGAAAGCCGAGGTTAAGAATCTGGTATTTTTTCAGTCTTTTCCTCAGCCTTACTTTTTTAATTATCCGGAAAGTGTTCTTGGATTCTTTCTTTCCGTTCCGCATTTAACTCGTCAAATTTTTTCAATTGCTCAGGAGTGAGAATACTTTGTATTTGTTGGTGGACTTCCTTCATATTGTTGCGCATGGCTTGCCGCAATTCTTCTCGATTTCGACCGTTTCGCTTGCCATTCAATTCACCACGAATTTCAGAATGAACCTTTGCAAAGATTTCCTCAATCTGCTCTTTTTGAGTTTCACTTAAATCAACAGCTTGCGACAATTTCTCAATACGGTTATGAGAGCCTGCACTCCGAAATCTTCTTCCGTTCTTTTTCATTTTCTCTTTTCTTTCCGTTTTCATTTCATTGAAAATTTCTTTTTGCTCCGGGGTAAGAATATTTGAAATTTGCTCTGCCTGTTCTTTATGAATTTCTCTTTGCTGCTTAAAAAATTCTCTCCGGTTTTCCGGTGGCTCGTTTTTTAGTAAAAGTTTCTCCCAAGTATCCAGATTTTTAATTTGATTTTTTTGATCCTCGCTCAAGCTGAGTTTCGTGTCGAGCCTTTCGATATGGAGATTTATCAGATCCTGAGGAACTTCGCCATTTTCAAGCTGTGACTTAAGTTGATCGAGTTTTGCTTGCTGTTCCGGAGTCAGTACTGCATAGATCTCATTTTTAATCGATTCATGGACTTCTTTTCGTTTGGCTTTTCTATCCTCAAAAGAAAGTCTCTCTTTGAATTGACCTTCGTGAGGTTTGAACAACTCACGTTTCGATTGCATGATTTCTTTAATTTGCGCTTTTTGCTCATCCGTTAAGTTCAGGAGAGTCAGTAGAGCATTTCCGCGGTCATGGGAAAAATTTTCACCAACGAGCTCTTCAGAGATTTTGTTCAGGGCATCGGATTCGCTTGAAGTCGGACCCAGCCCCGCTTTATTTGAGCAATTTATGGAAATGCCCAAAACGGCTGCTGCGAAAAACAGGTTTTTCAATTTCATTTTATATGCTCCTTTCTTTGTGAGGTAAGTGTGTTAACTGATTTGGCAGCTAAAATTGTCTTCGTTGACCTCTCATTCTTTCCCGCATCTTGTTGCGCTGTTCTTCTATGATTTTCTCAAAGGCTTCTTTTTGATTATCGTTTAAAAGCGTTTTTACGTCTTTCTCACGTTTTTCTGTTATTTCGCGCCGGGTATTTCGCATCGCCCTAAAATCGCTGCGATTTTTGTCCAGCGCTTTTTTTAACTCAACAAAAGAGGCAAAGTAAATTTCGTTGACTTTGCTTTTGACTGAATCTGAAAACGAGAGTTTGGCAGCGAGCGTATCCACCATCACCACAATCTGGCTTGAGTCCGGCAAGGCCCTTCTCTGTGGCTGTCCAAAGGTTGTTCCTACCAGAGTGAATATCATAATAATGCAGAACAGGCCCGTATATTTAATTAAACGATTTGATGCTTGCATTTGTTCTCCGTGTTTGGATTGTCGTTTTTCTGGCGGTTAGACAACTCAAGTGGAGAATGTATTCCCACTAAATTGAAAAAACTGTGAAAATGGTTTTGATCCAATTTTAATAATTAAGAAAGAGCGCTAATAGAAAGTGCTTGAGGTCGGGTAGGGTAGAAGCAGAAAAAACGCTTTGCTCCTGAGAAACCACCGTGATAGCGTGCGATACACGGAAACCTGGTAAATGATCACTATTATTCGGTAAGTGCTTTTTTCTCAGCGATTATTGTGCTTATCTTCCCGGCCGTTTGAAAGGCGGCGGTCCCGGTGGGCCGTCAAATGGCCGACGTCTTTGCATTCTTAATTCACCGAACTTTTCTTTTTGTTCCGGCGTTAGAACAGCTTCAATTTCTTCATGCATTTCTTGAAACTGATTCCGCATCATTTTTCGCCGATCTTCCCAATTTCCTCGCGAACCTATTCGTTCGGGCCGGGGCAGCTTTTTGAATTTAGCAAGAATCTCTTCGATTCGTTTTTGTTGTTCATCATTTAAATCGAGGGCTTCGGTTAAACGTTCAATACGCGACTCAGCAATTTTATGGGAGCCTTTGACAATTTGCTCTTCGAAGCGTTTTTTCTGTTCATCGGTCAAAAGGGTTTGCAAATCCGCGCGCAATGAATCGTAAATTGCAATAACTCCGGTTTGGTGAGTTTCATGTAATTCCCTGAGCTGTTCGGAGCGGTTTTCTATGATACGTTCGACGTCATCGCGCTGCTCTTCTGAGGGCTCGACCACACTTTTCATGAATGAAAAAAAGCGCTCGTGTGGCGGCATTCTCTCGAATCTATTCTTGCGTTGTTGCTGCAAAGTTCCACTTGCTAAGGCACCGATGGTCACACCGATTGCAAGTACACCGAGAAGAATGAAGGTTGATTTGGTTTTAGTTGTCATTTGTATCCTCCTCAGTCAGATTCTCCAACTGCCAGGTATCTTCAATGCTCAATTGTGGTAACCCTAAAATAGAATCTATGGAGAGGTCGTTTGCTAATTTGGAATTCAAAGCGAAAAACAGAAGGATGGCTGCGGCGCCTACCATTGCGAAAACCCGAAACGCCCAGACAAGCGAGCCGAAAAAATCCTCCTGCTCAGATTGTGATTCTTCGATGCGCCGCATAACCCGCGCAGAAAAGAAAGGCTTGAATTTCCTTTCTGCAGTTTCACCGATCATCTGACGCATGTCGGAAAGTTGTTTTTTCTCCTCCCGCAACTCAGGCGACCCGGCCAAAGCTTTGTCAAGGCTCGTTCGTTCGACTTCCGATAGGTTTTCATCGAATGAACGAATAAGCAGATTTAGCATTTCTTCGTTCATACTTCCTCCTCTATAAAAGGTGTTAATTTTTCTTTCAATTTCTTTTGTGCTCTCGATAGTCTCGACAAGACCGTTCCCATTGGAATAGTTAAAATGCCTGCGGTTTCTTCGGTTGAATACCCTTCGATTAATCTCAAAACAATCACAGCTCTGAATTTGGGTTCGAGTTTTCGGATCGCATTTTGAACAAGCCCCTGCCGTTCGTTTAAGGTGATCGCGTCATCCGGATTGTTGGACGGTTCAACCTTGCCGTTTTCTTCCGGCTTTGTGAAAAAAGATAAACGTCGCTTTCTTCTCTGCAGCTCATTTAGACTCAAATTAATTGCGATTCGCGTTAAATATGTACCAAGCGCAGAGTCTTCCCGAAAGCGGTTTATACTTTTATGAAATCGAATGAAAACCTCCTGGCCGACATCATCTGCAGCGTCGCATTTGCCAAGCATGCCGATGACGGTTGCAGCCACTTGCGATTCGTACTTTTTAATAATTTGTTCGAAAGCTTGATTGCTGCCTTCACGAGCTTGCTTTATCAGTTCCTGATCTGTCACCTAATCGCTCTTTTAAGTTTTCCTTGGTTAGACAAACGAAACTTCGATTTCATTCCCTAAAACAATTAACTTTTAACATTGATAAATTTGTTTATCTGCTTATTAATTATTCCTAAATCAGCGGGAAGTTCTAAGGGTAAATTTGCATGTTTGGAATCGAGTTTTGGTAGGCGTTGTTCATGATACTTAGTTTTGAAATCCACAAATTTCAAGCCGTGCGCAGTTGAAATTACAACGACCCTTTCCCGGGGTTTGATTTCTTTCTTTTCAACTAGTTTTAAAAATGCTGCCAGTGCTACTCCGGTTTGAGGGCAAGTGAACAAACCATTCAGGTCAGCAAGGGCGCTGGCGTTTGCTAGTTCTTCTTCGCTGGCTTGTTCAACAATTCCGTCCGTTTTTCTGAGTACCCGAACTGCTTTTTTATGGCTGACCGGATTACCGATTTGAATGGCGGTCGCCAGAGTTTCTTTTGCTGTTTGCGAGTGGAAATCCTTGAATCCATTTTTGTAGCTTTCGAATAGTGGATTTGCCCGCTCGGTTTGGGCGCAAACCAAACGCGGTAAACGATTGATGAGTCCAACGGCTTGCATTTCAAGAAATCCTTTACCGATTGCCGAAACATTTCCCAGGTTGCCGCCCGGAACGATCACCCAATCCGGGACTTGCCAGTTCAACTGCTGTACCAATTCAATGCTGACGGTCTTTTGACCTTCAACTCTCAAAGAGTTCATAGAATTAGCAAGATAAATTTCTTTGGATTCAGTGAGCTTTTGCACAATCTCCATGCAGCCGTCAAAATCGGTGTCGAGAGAAAGTGTGAGGGTGCCATTTGCAATCGGTTGAATGAGCTGCGCGGTTGAGATCTTGTTTTTCGGCAGCAAGACCAGCGCGGGAATTCCAGCAGCGGCACAATACGCAGCTAAAGCCGCTGATGTATCCCCGGTTGAAGCGCAGGCAACAGCTTTGATATTTTTCTTGTCCGCAATCATTTGATTCACCATCGAGACAAGCACGGTCATGCCGAGATCTTTGAACGAGCCGGTGTGACTGTTACCGCAAAGTTTAACCCAAAGATTTTCGATACCTGAATGCTTCGCTAGTTTTTTGGCCGTGAAAAGGGGAGTGCAACCTTCAGCGATTGAAATTAAGTACTGGTTTTCAACTTGCGGACAGACCCACTCTTTTTTTCCCCAGACGGAACTTCCAAATGTCCATGATTGTCTTCTGTACCTGCTGTCAAAGAGCTCTTTCCATTCTTTAGGAGATTTCTTTTTAAGTAGCTCCATATCATGCATTACTTCGAGCAAATTCCCGCACGATTTGCATTTGTAAACTATTTCATTTAGCGGGTAAGTTTGCCCACACTGCTCATCTATACATTGAAACCAGGCTTTGTAGTTCATATTAATCAAACAAAATACATACAGTAATTTTAGCTGTCAATCTAACTCTTACTTAGTATAAAGTCCAGTTATATTCATTTACTAATATAGTAGAATTTAATTATGTTTGACATGAAAAAGCCGTTTTGGTAACC
>JADFPY010000057.1 GCA_022562085.1 candidate division KSB1 bacterium
ACCATTTCAAGAGGCATAATCGTAAAGCTAAAGTTGTTTGATTTTTTTTTATAAACAAGTTATCCCTGACCCTATCCAAGCTCGCAAGGGAGGAGCGAAGAGCGAGGAGCGAAAAAGCACCTGATTAAGAAATGCGCTTCTCGCTCCTCGCTTTCTCGCTTTTCAATTTTAAACGTGAAATACCGCGAACGCCGTCTTTCAAAAGGACTTGCGCCAATTCTTCGAAACCATAGTGTTCCCGTTTCGTGATGAAAGAAAGCACGATTGAAAGGTTGAGCCCGGAAATAAGCTCAACCATTTCATATTCTTTAGCCACTTTTGCGGCAGCATTCCAGCAGCTTCCTCCCCGCAAGCTGACTAAAATAAAAAGCCCACCTTTCAAATTCTCTGATTCGATAAGATGGGTGATTTTATCGTAAAGCGCTTTCGGAGTATCGCGATCACAATCAAGACTGTAGAGATCGCCACACTCTCCTGTTATCTGTTTAGCCGCATCAAGAAATACTTGAGCAATCTGGCCATGGCTTATGACAAGGCAAGATACCATAAATGACTTCTATTCAAAATCTCTATCTAAATAGTCCTGTAAATATTTTTCCTTTCTTGCTTTTTCCTGCATTTTCTTAATGAGCTTTTCATTGAAAGCCTTCGCCGGGTAATGACCATGAATTTTCAACAACTGATCTAAAGCTATCACTTCGGCGATCACAGTAATATTTTTACCGGAAAAAATTGGCAGCTTTATAGCTGGAATCTCGACTTCCAGTATTTTGCTTGTTAACTCTTGAAGACCGACTCGTTCATATTCTTCGTCTTTATTCCACTCTTCTAACTGCACTTCAACTTCTACACGCTTCTGCAGCCGAATCGATCGAATACCAAAGATGCTGCGAACGTCCACAATACCAAGCCCCCGAATTTCCATGTGATGCTGCAGCATTTCAGTTGCCTCACCAATCAGAATCCCTTCCGCTTTTCTTGCAATACGGACAACATCGTCTGCCACCAGTCGGTGCCCCCGCTCAACCAAGTCTAAAGTTATTTCGCTTTTGCCAATTCCACTGCGTCCGGTGAACAGCACCCCAATTCCATACACATCGACCAGAGAGCCATGCACGGAAATAGTTGGTGCAAATTTCTCGTCCATGTAGTCGCTAATGAGGTGCATGAGCTTTGTCGTCTGCAGTGGAGACTTAATGATGGTGACTCCCTTTTCATTGGCGTAATTTAAAAGATCGGTGGGGATTTTGTTATTATGTGTGATTATAATGCAGGGCAACTTAAATGAGAGCAATGTTTCGATAGCCTTTTTTCGCTCGATGGCCGACAATTTTTTTAAATAGGCATTTTCAGTATTGCCGATTATTTGAACTCGTTTGTAGGTAAAAACATCTACGAACCCGGACAAAGCCAGCCCGGGACGATGCAAGTCTCCTTCATCAATGACTCTGTCGAAACTTGCATCGTTGTTAAACAAGTTAAACTTTAACTTCTCTTTGTTGTCAAGATAAAATTTTTCAACAGTTAATTTTTCCATTATGAATAGAAAATTTCACATAGTTATTGAGGAATTTACTCTTAGCTTACGGGAGAAGGCTCACCAAATGAAACGGCTTTAGGGTTTGAGTGGTCCTTTAATTTTTCTTTGTATTTTTTTAGTTGCCTTTCAATTTTAACAACAGCGCGATCAAGTCCCTTGTAAATATCCTTGGATTTTTCACGTGCAAATAATTTTTGTTTGTGTACTTTCATAGCTATCTCAACTACCTGAATTGTTTTTTCATAATCAAGGATTATTTCGCACTCAATAATGCCATCAAAATATTTTGTAAGTTTTTGTACCTCACTTTCCGCATATTCCTTGAGTCTATCTGGTGCTTTGTAGTGCCTGGCAGTGATGTTTACACGCATAGAATCCTCCAATTTGATTTATTAATTAATTAGAGTTTATTCCATTTCCCAATTTACCATTGAATTATTTTTGCGCTCTCGGGTGCGCCTGTTTGTAAACTTTTTTTAATCTCTCTGTCGTCAAGTGGGTGTAGACCTGCGTTGTCGAAAGGCTGGAATGGCCCAGTAACTCTTTCACAGAAATCAGGTCTGCTCCTTCGTCAAGCAAATGGGTTGCAAAGGAATGCCGTAACATGTGCGGGTAGGCTTCCTGCTTATCAGAGGCCGCAAGCAGGTATTTTTTCACTCTATACTGCACTTGACCTGGCGAGATTCGTTTACCCTTTTTGTTTAGAAAAAAAGCTTCAGTACTCAAAACCAGAGACCCAATGAAATGAGTCCGTGCTGCAATATATTTTTTAATTATCTTGGTAATGCTTTTCCCTAAGGGCACAACCCGTTCCTTTGAACCTTTCCCCGTGACTCTTAGTACTTCATTCGTCAAATCGACATCCTCAAGATTAATTCCCACCAATTCGCGCAGACGAATGCCGGTAGAATAAAAAATCTCGAGTATAACCCGATCTCTTAATCCTTCAAGGGTCGACGTATCCGGCAAACCCAAAGCTTTTAGGATGACTTCATACTGAAAAAAGGAGGGGAGTTTTTTTTCTTTTTTTAAATATAAAAGTGTCGCTGCGGGATTATAATCGAGGACTTCCTGGGAACACAGATACTTAAAAAACGATCTAAGCGAAGTCAATTTTCGATTAATGCTGGAGGCCTTAAGCCCTTTTTTTGATAAGGAAGCTAAAAAAGAACGCAAGGATTTTCTAGTAATCTCCTGGAGATCGTGTTCTTCAGTAAACTGCAGTAGTTGTTCGAGATCCAATTGGTATGCGCTTAAAGTAAATCTCGAAGCGTTTTTTTCTACGCGAAGATGCCGCAGAAAATTTGTAATATGAAATTGAAGTGTCTTAGCCGTAAGCGACTGCACCATCGGTTTCCTTCTCTTCGACCTGAAAATCTGATTTACATACAGGACAATAAAGGAAGTCTCCCTTCGATTGATTTGAACGCATTTCCAAGTATGGGTTTTGGCAGTTCCTGCATTGAATATTTACCGGCTTATTCCAACTGGCAAATTTACAATTCGGGTACTTGCTACACCCATAAAAGGTTTTACCACGTCGGGACCTTTTCTCGACTAACTTTCCAGAGCAATCGTCATTAGGACAATCCACCCCGACGGAAATTGGCTGAGCATTTTTGCAGTCAGGATAGCCGGAGCAGGCCAAAAACCGACCGAACCGGCCATGCTTGACGACCATCTGTTTGCCGCATTTTTCACACTTTTCTCCTACCTCTTCAGGTTCTTCCAACGGCTTCGTGTGCTTGCAATCGGGATAACCGGAACAAGCCATAAATTTGCCATTTCTGCCCCAGCGAATAATTAAATCCTTGCCGCATTTAGGACAAGTTTCTTTGGTCTCTTCTTGTAAAGCGTCCTTGATCTCGTTCTGCTTTTGGCTTACTTCATCCAAATCCTTTTTGAATGGTGTATAAAAATCTTTAGTTACTTCCGAAAATTCCTTTTTCCCGGATTCGATTTCGTCCAATTCTTTTTCCATAAAAGCTGTAAACTCCACGTTGAAGATATCCGGAAAATTTTGAACCAAAATTTTATTTACCGTTCGACCCAATTCGGTCGGGAGCAACTGACGCTGTAGTTTCTCGACATATTTGCGCGCCAAAATCGTGGAGATAATAACTGTGTAAGTACTTGGGCGGCCGATTCCCAAAGCATCCAGTTCTTTAATTAAACTGCTTTCGGAAAAACGGGGCGCCGGTTTAGTAAAATGTTGCTGAGGTATTAGGTCTAACAAATTTAGAATATCGCCAACGCTTAAATTTCGCGGAATACGCATATCATCTTCTTTGCCATTTCCATTCTCTTCCTCATATTCTTCATAAATTTGTAAAAATCCTCTAAAAAGAATGGTACTACCCGAAGTTCTAAACAAATACGAATCCCCCGCAGAAATATTGATGGTGGTTTGTTCGAGTTTGACGGATTCCATTTGAGAAGCCACGAAGCGATTCCAAATCAGATCATAAAGTTTGAACTGTTCCGAGGTTAAATACCTCCTGATTTTACGCGGCTCTCTTTTTAATGAAGTTGGCCGGATGGCCTCGTGTGCGTCCTGGGCACCGGATTTAACTTTAAATCTCCGGGCCGAGGCCGGCAAGTAATCTTTGCCGTAACTGAGCAAAATATATTCTCTAACCGCCTGTAAAGCCTCCTCCGAAATACGAGTTGAATCAGTACGCATGTAGCTGATTAAACCAACACTGCCTTCATCCCCGAGCTCAACACCCTCATAAAGCTGCTGGGCGATCATCATGATCTTCTTTGAAGTGTACCCAAGACGACCCGCTGCCGCTTGCTGCATAGTACTGGTGGTAAATGCCGGGCCCGGATTGCGGGTTACTTTCCTTTTTTTGATTTCAAGGACTTTGAACGTTTGTTTTCTAATGTCCGTTAAGACTTCATTCGTTGTTTTTTCGTCGGCAAGTTCGGGCGGTTTGTTGTCTATTTTATGAAGCTTTGATAGAAACGGCTGGTTTTTATCTCCCTGGAGTTCGGCAGCAACAGACCAATATTCTTGCGGTTTAAAATTCTCGATTTCTTCCTCACGCTCACTGATTAGTCTAAGCGCAATGGATTGAACCCGGCCGGCACTCAACCCACGGTAAATGGTTCGCCATAAAATCGGGCTAACCTGATAACCAACCAAACGGTCCACAACCCGGCGTGCTTTTTGAGCAGCGACCTTATTTTCATTTATTTTTGTTGGGTTTTTTAATGCGTTTTTGACCGCCTTTTCGGTAATTTCATTAAACATCACCCGGAAAATTTTATCTTTCTTGACTTTCATTTCTTCGGCAAGGTGGGAGGCGATCGCTTCTCCCTCACGATCCGGATCGGTAGCGATGAAGACGTTGTCCACAGTTATTGCTGACTTTCTTAACTGACTTAATACTTTGCCTTTTCCCCGAATGGTAATATATTCAGGTTTAAAGTTGTCTTCGACATCGACACCCAGGCGTTGTTTCGGCAGGTCTTTAACGTGTCCTACTGAGGAAAGAACTTGATAATCTTTTCCTAAAAATTTGCCAATGGTTTTTATTTTAGCATTGGATTCAACAATAACTAAAGATTTTGCCATAACATCTAATAAATTAAAATAGGTGAGAAATTGATAAAAGTAATTGCATGATCAATGAATTGTAGGATTTTCCTCAAAAAGAAAACAACTTCCGTCAGTAAGAGCATTGTAATTCAATAACATTGAGGCAACAATAGATTTAATGTCCCCCGTGGTGATTTCTGAGGCACCCATCATCATTGCTCTTTCTAGAATCTGCTCAACATCCGATTCGTCAATAATCCCTAACTCTTTGAGTTGAATAATATAGCCATATGCTTCAACAGCAATAATCGAGCGCTCTATTTCATGAAGATGGCGGAAAGAACTCTTTAGTGAGGGATTTTTCTGTTCGACGACCTCTTCGGAATCGTTTTTTAAGCGACCCAAAAGCCAGGTAAAAGCTGAACTGATTTCACTTTCAGTGTATCCCTGTTGAATCAGGCTTTTTGAAAGAATGTCGAGCTTACCGGAGACTTTACGGTTACTTCGAATTTCGCTCATTATATAAATCAAAATTTCAACAACACGTTCATTCATAAAATTTCCTCTAATATATTATCCCCACTTTTCTTTCAAACTTTATCGACGAGGTGAAAACTCAATTTTCCTCCTGAGACCGCCTCGAACAACACCAATTGCGGGGTAAACTCAGCCGCTCTGATTTTAGTTCCCAAAGGTAAAAAAAAATCTTGGAAATGCAACAATATTTACACGACACCATGACATTTTTTATACTTTTTACCACTTCCACAAGGACACGGATCGTTTCGTCCTATTTTCTCACCAACGACCACTGGCTGCTTCTTAGCTCCCTGCGGCTGGCGTGCAGCCCTTTGCCCGGCATCTTCTTGAGGAATACCTGAAAACCCCATACCCTCGGTTGAATCATGAACCGTTGTCATCTGCTGGAGTCGTCGAACCGCTGACGGAATTGGTTCATGTTGCACCTGCGCTTTAAAAATTAAATCGAGAACCTGTTCATTGATCATATCGAGCATTTCCTTAAACATCCTGAAGCCTTCAGATTTATACTCAAGCAATGGATTCTTCTGACCATAGGCCCTGAGTCCAATTCCCTCTTTGAGTTGATCCATTTCGTAGAGATGCTCACGCCACTGTTCGTCAATTACTCGCAGCATCGCCAACCGCTCGATTTGGCGCATTAATTTTTCGCTGAGATCTCGTTCTCTCTGGTGATAGTGATTCTTGGCAGCGTCATACACCTTATCAAATAATTCGTCTTGACCGATGCCGGCGATATCGTCTTCTTCAACTGGCAACTCCATGAGCATAGTTTTTCTAAAATCAGCTCGCAGCCCCGCCCAGTCCCATTCTTCAGAATATGTTTCCTCGTTGGAATATTGGCTAATTCTGCTGTCCACGAAATCTCCGATGAGCTCAATATACTCTTCTCGTAAATTCTCCCCTTCCAAAGCATGAGCACGTTTCTTGTAAATAACTTCACGCTGCTGGTTCATGACATCGTCATATTCGAGAAGATGCTTTCGGATGTCAAAATTATGACCTTCTACTTTTTTCTGCGCTCGTTCAATCGATTTGCTGACCATTCCGTGTTGAATGACCTCGCCTTCCGGAACGCCAAGCCGATCCATGACGCCTGCAACCCGGTCTGATTGAAATAACCGCATCAAGTCATCTTCTAAAGACAGATAAAAGCGCGACGAACCCGGATCTCCCTGCCGGCCGCTTCTGCCCCGCAACTGCCGGTCAATTCGGCGGGATTCATGCCGTTCCGTACCCATTATGTGGAGTCCGCAGGGTACTTCTTCGTGACATTTATACTCATCTAAATAAGGACACACTTCTTCGCCTTCGCGGTGTTTAACCAAAGCACAACTTGAATGTTTAACAACACCCTGGCCCAGCTTTATGTCGGTTCCTCTTCCAGCCATATTAGTAGCAATTGTCACTGCCCCTGGCTCGCCAGCATGCGAGATAATTTCTGCTTCTCTCTGGTGCTGTTTTGCATTCAGAACGGAGTGCGGGATACCTTTACGCTTTAGCATCCGGCTCAAAGTTTCTGAGACATCTACAGTGATCGTCCCGACTAAAACCGGACGCTTTTTCTCATGAATTTCGACGATCTCATCAATAATTGCGTTGTATTTCTCTCGTTTGGTTCGGAAAATTTGGTCTTCATAGTCTATTCGCCGAATCGTATCATTAGTTGGAATGACCACGACATCCAGTTTGTAAATTTCCCAAAATTCTGCCGCCTCTGTTTCTGCTGTGCCGGTCATTCCGGCCAATTTCTTATAAAGACGAAAATAATTTTGTAAAGTAATCGTGGCTAAAGTCTGGGTCTCTCTTTCAATTTTAACGCCTTCCTTGGCTTCCAAAGCCTGGTGCAGTCCGTCACTAAATCTCCGGCCCGGCATCAAGCGTCCGGTAAATTCATCTACAATTAAAACTTTGCCATCCGTGACAACATATTCAACATCTTTTTCAAACAAGGAGTAAGCACGAAGGAGTTGGGAAATATTATGAAGCTGTTCGCTTTTTTCAGAAAATTCGTTTTGAAGTATCATCTTTTCCGACAACTTTTCTTCTTCAGAAATTGCTTCATTGTTTTCTAATTCATGCAGCTTTTCAGAAAGATCGGGTAAAACAAACATCTCCGGATCGTTAGGAGAAAGGGCATCGCGGCCTTTGTCGGTTAAATCAATTGTGTGCGCCTTCTCATCGATCGCAAAAAGCAAATCTTCGTCAACTTCATGCAATATTTTATCACGAATATAGTCATTCTCTACCCGGCGAATGAGCTTCTTGACACCAACTTCCTGCAGAATTTTGGCAAGCTTTTTATTCTTGGGCGCTCCCCGTGAAGCCTGCAATAACTTTATTCCCGCTCCGTATTCATCTTCATTCTCATCATTCAATAATTTTTCACCTTCTGCAACGAGGCTATTGACCAAGATCGTTTGCTGCCTGATCAGTTGCTCAACACGTGGTTTCATTTCGTCATATTTATGGGTGGAATGCTCAACCGGACCCGAAATAATGAGCGGGGTGCGAGCCTCATCCACCAGAACCGAATCTACTTCATCAACGATAGCGTAGTTGTGCCCGCGTTGAACTTTATCTTCGAAGCGAATGGCCATATTATCGCGAAGATAATCGAAACCAAATTCATTGTTTGTACCATAAGTAATGTCTGCCGAATAGGCTTGTTTACGCTGCTCAGGGTTCATATCATTTTGGATGTAATAAACGGTCAGTCCTAGGAATTTAAAGATTTCGGCCATCCATTCACAGTCACGTCTTGCCAGATAGTCATTTACGGTAATCAAATGGACGCCTTTACCGGCTAGGGCATTTAGATAGAGAGGCATGCTTGCAACTAAAGTTTTTCCTTCCCCGGTTGCCATCTCCGCAATCTTGCCTTCGTGCAAAACAATGCCGCCAATGAGTTGAACGTCGTAAGGAATCATCTCCCATTGACTATCGACATCGCAAATTTTCCATTTTTTACCTACCAGGCGTTTACAAGTCTGTTTCACTACTGCAAAAACCTCAGGAAGAATTTCATTCAAAACCTCTTCGATAATTTCCTTTTCTTCTTCCTCCAGCTTTTTAATTTGGTCGTGCACATTGTCCGTGTCGCTGTTTTCGGACTCTTCATTTTGGCCGGAATCGTCTCTGCCATTCGTGGAAATGGTGTCCGAATGGATTGCTTCGTAAAGCTCCTTTAACTCTGCGACGACTTCTTTGGTAGCGGATTCTATCCGATCTTTGAAATCCTGTGTTTTGCCTTTCAGCTCATCATCGGAAAGATTCTCAAACTGCTCATAAGCTTGATTAATTTGGTCAACGATCGGTTGGACGCGCTTGATGTCCCGATCATGTTTGCTGCCGAAAATTTTCGATACTAAATTTCCAACCATACTAAGTTCCAATCAATTAGTTTTTTCTTTAAGGCGAACATTCAGTCTTCGTTCAACCCTCTTCCGGATTTTTTTAAAAGATTTTGATTTCTTAACTCAAGTAAAACGCTGTCCAATATTCCGTTGATAAATTGACCGCTTCCCTCGGTGCTGTATTTTTTGGCAATTTCAATCGCTTCGTCAATCGAGACTTTGGGTGGAATATCTTCAAAATGCAGGAACTCGCAAATTGCTATTCTCATCACTAATTTATCCAAAATAGCGATTCTTTCGAAATCCCAATTCTGCGCTTTGTCAACGATCAATTTATCGAGGTCAGTTTTGTGCTCAATACAAACCTTAAGTAAGTGCACCGCAAATTCCGTGATGCTCTCCTCTTCCTTGCGGCTCAAAATCATGTCCTCAATAATCACATTTACCGGATTATCCGACATCTCCTGGCTGTAAAGTGCACGCAAGACCAATTCTCTTGCTTTTCTTCTATTACTACTCATTGCTCGCTACTATTAATTAACCGGAGTCAACCAGCTATATTTATCCTCGAACTCACCGGTTAATATTCCAAAAAAGCGTTTTTGAATTTTCTCAGTAATCGGTCCCCTGCGACCTTCGCCAATTGGAATTCGATCGATAGATTTGATGGGACTGACTTCGGCGGCGCTCCCTGTAAAGAAAACCTCATCGGCAATATAGAGACACTCCCTCGGAATTGTGATTTCCTCAACTTTATAGCCAAAATCTTCTGCCAGTTTAATAACGCAGTCACGGGTAATTCCCGGCAAAATTGACGAAGAGAGCGGCGGTGTGTAAATTCGGTTGTCGCGGATTACAAAAATATTTTCACCACTTCCTTCGCTGACATAGCCATTGGAATCAAGGCCAATCCCCTCTATATATCCGTCCGCTTTTGCCTCCAAATTAATAAGCTGTGAATTCATATAGTTCGCGCCGCATTTTGCCATCGCCGGCAAGGTATTGGGCCGCGCTCGATTCCAGGAAGACACGCGAACATCAACCCCGACATTGATCCCTTCATCTCCCAAATATTTTCCCCAGGCCAAAGCAGCCACCGCCACTTCAGTCGGCGTATCTTTGGGATCGACTCCCAGGCTTCCATATCCTCGGAAGACGACCGGACGCATATAAGCTTCTTGCAAATTATTAACTTTAACGACATCGATGCAGGCTTGTTCGATTACATCTTTCGAAAAGGGCATGGGAATTCTGTAAATCTTCGCGGAATCAAATAACCGCCGAATGTGATCCTGTAACCGAAAAAGGGCGGGTCCATTAACCGTATTATAACATCGAAATCCTTCAAAGACCGATGAGCCATAATGAATAACATGAGACATGACATGTATTTTAGCATCCTGCCATTCAATCATCTTCCCATTAAACCATAGTTTCCCGTCTTCTAAGAATTCAGACATATTTGGCCTCCGTTATAGTATGTTAGTTGAATATCTTAAGTTGCAGTGCCTATCTAAATTATTTTAGGAGATCTCTTGCAATTACCAGCCTTTGAATTTCAGATGTTCCCTCATAAATTTCAGTTATTTTTGAATCCCGCATGAATCTTTCAACGGGATAATCCTTCAGGTAACCGTAACCGCCAAAAATCTGCACGGCTTTTGAGCTCACATCAACGGCGGTCTCGGATGCAAACAGTTTAGCCTTTGCAGAGTCATGTGAATACTTTTGGTTCTGATCTTTCTTCCAGGCTGCTTGATAAGTCAAGAGTCTCGCTGCGCTAACGTGTGTCTCCATATCCGCCAGCATATGCTGAATCGACTGGAAAGCCGAAATTGGCTTTCCAAATTGCACCCTTTCTTTCGCATAATTGATTGCCGCATCTAAAGATCCTTGTGCGATGCCCACGGCTTGAGAGGCAATACCGATTCTACCGCCGTCAAGTGTCATCATTGCTACTTTAAATCCCTCGCCTTCCTGACCTAAAAGATTTTCTCTCGGAACAGCACAATCTTCCATCATTATCGATGCCGTGTCTGAACTTCGGATACCAAGCTTCTTTTCTTTCTTGCCAACTTGAAATCCGGGAAATCCTTTTTCTACAACAAAGGCACTAATCCCTTTGTGGCGCTGAGACGGATCGGAATGTGCGATGACAACATAAAAATCTGCATTCAAGCCATTAGTAATAAAATTTTTGGTGCCGTTTAAAATATAGTGATCGCCTTTTAAAACAGCAGTGGTTTTCATTCCGGCTGCGTCCGATCCTGAGCCGGGTTCAGACATGCAAAATGCACCCAGTTTTTCGCCTTTAGCCAAAGGAACTAAATATTTTTGTTTTGTTTCTTCTTTACCGAAATTTTCTATCCCAAAACAAACTAAAGAATTACTGACAGAACAAATAACTCCCACGGAAGCATCAACTCTCGAGAGTTCCTCGATGACAATCGCGTAGCTAACGGTATCTAATCCGTTGCCGCCATATTTCGGGTCGATCATCATTCCCATGAAACCCAACTCAGCCATCTTTTTTACATGATGCGAAGGAAATTGTGCAGTCTGGTCCCGTTCCGCAGCATCCTTAGCGACTTCATTCTGAGCAAACTCGCGTGCAGTTTGTTGAATAAGTTTTTGCTCGTCCGTTAATAGAAAATCCATGCAGCTCCTCTTAATTTAAATCTTTTGTTTAAGAGCTATGCCGTCGCCCATGGTGCATGCACCGATGACGGTCCCGTTGTTTATATCCAAATAAACCTCTGCTTTTATTTTAGTTTGAATCTGAAGCATTTTGTCGAACTAATTATTTTTCGATAGAATCGTAAAATCAATGTAATTCTCCTGATATACTTAAGAAGGCGAATGAACTTAATATTATGAAAGAGAAATTTTAAGAGCGTTCATTGGATCCTCCATTTTTTTTGCATTTCGGGGTTAATTTTTTTTAAAAAAATCGATTACCGCTCCACAACCACCGCCGAAGCCTCTCCCCCGCCAATGCAAAGTGTCGCCAATCCCCTCTTTTTATTCTGGCGCTTCATAGCATAAAGCAGCGTGGTTAGAATCCTCGCACCGCTTGCTCCAAGCGGATGGCCGAGTGCCACCGCACCCCCGTGAATATTCATTTTATTCAAATCTATCCCGAGCTCTTTTCCAACTGCAAGGTTTACGACAGCAAACGCTTCATTAACTTCAAACAAATCGATGTCTTCCAGTTTCAAATTGGCTTTGTCCAAAATCAAATTGATAGCATCTGCCGGCGCCATGGTAAACCACTCCGGAGCTTTTGCCGCAGAAGCCTGAGCAACAATAGTTCCCAAAGGCTCTCTTCCTAAACGTTCCGCTTGCGCTTTAGACATAACCACACAGGCTGCAGCGCCATCATTGATTGAGGAGGCATTTGCAGCTGTGACTGTTCCGTCTTTTTGAAAAACCGGTCTGAGGGTCAGCATTTTTTCAAAATTTGCCCGCTTGGGTCCTTCATCTTCGGAAAGGAGAATAGGATCGCTTTTTATTTGTGGGATTTCTACCGGGACAATTTCATCTTTAAAATACCCGTTCTTTTGCGCATCCAATGCCTTTTTATATGAATTGATAGAGAACTCATCCTGAGCTTCTCTTGGCACATTGCATTCTTTGGCGCACAGTTCAGCCGCATTGCCCATGTGAAAATCGTTGTAAGCGTCCCACAAACCATCTTTGATCATGCTGTCAATAAGCTCGCCGTGTCCAAGCCGGTAGCCGGTTCTCGCTTTCGGTAGAAGATAAGGAGCATTAGACATGCTTTCCATGCCGCCCGCGACTACGATATCTGCATCACCAACCATAATCGCTTGCGCAGCCAACATAACTGACTTCAAGCCGGAGCCGCAAACTTTGTTGATGGTCAAACAGGGCACAGTGTTAGGAATTCCAGCTCCCATGGAAGCTTGGCGAGCGGGCGCCTGACCGACTCCGGCCGGGAGAACCTCACCCATGATAACTTCACTAACATCCTTTCCCTTGATACCGGCGCGGTTTAAAGCTTCCTTGATGGCGATGCTGCCCAACTGTGGTCCCGAAAATGAACTTAAAGCCCCTTGAAATGCACCAATTGGTGTCCTACATGCACTCGCAATAACGACTTCTTTAAATTCCGACATCGATGAGAACTCCTAGTGCTAAATCCTTAAATTTCTACTTCTTCAATTCGAAGTTTACCTTCTTTTTCGGTCAAATATCCACCTTTAACCGACGGTGCGTGTTCAAAAATAAGCAGCCAATTTTCCTGTAGGGCTTGTTTCAGAACTTTCTCCTTCATTTCCATGGTCGTCTTCGGGTAAAGATCATATCCCATGACGTAGGCAGTTTTCAAGTGGGAATCCGTCGGAACCAAATCTGCTAAAAAACAAGCTGTTTTTCCATCTGAATGGACTTTTACAATTTGGTGATTCTGCGTATGCCCGCCCGTTGTGAAAACCTCAACTCCGGGGATAATTTCTTGATTTCCAGAAATAAGCTGCACCTGATCAGATTCCTCGATTGCTTGCCAATTTTGAGCTAAATAGCTGCCGCGACTTCTGGGGTCCGGTTTTTTTGCGTATTCAAACTCATCCTGTTGAAAATAATAAGTCGCATTTGGAAAGGTCGGCTTGAGTTCACCATTTTCATCTTTTGAACAATTACCGCCGCAATGATCGAAATGTAAATGGGTCAGCACAACTTTTGTGATATCATCTGGTTTAAGACTTATTGAATTCAAACTTTTCAACAAACTAGTGGATTTATCGATTTCAAACATTTCAAAAAATTTCTCGTTGTAATTTTCGCCGATACCCGTGTCCACCAAAACAATATCATCATTGGTCTTAATAAGCAGGCTGTTAAGTCCCATTTCAATTCGATTCATTTCATTGGGCGGGTTGGTTTTTTCCCAAAGGACTTTCGGCACCACACCAAACATCGCACCACCGTCAAGCTTAAACTTGCCGTCACTCAAAACAAATAATTCAAAGTCGCCGAATTTCATGCCAGTTCTTTTAAAATCTCCCTTGAGATAACCATGCGCAGAACTTCCGAGGTGCCTTCTCCTATCACGGTGAGTTTGGCATCACGCCAATATCTTTCAACCGGATAGTCCATACAGAATCCATAACCGCCAAAAATCTGGATAGCATTTTTGGTTGCCCGCATAGCGGCTTCGGAAGCAAATAATTTCGCCATAGCTGCTTCTTTCGTGTACGGCTTACCCTTATCCCGCAATCTGGCGGCATGATGAACCATCAGTCGTCCGGCGTGAATCTCAGTCGCCATATCTGCGAACATATTACCGATCGCCTGAAATTTTGAAATTGTTTTTCCGAATGCCTCTCGTTCTTGTGCATAAGCGGCCGCTTTCTCCATGGCACCCTGAGCTAGCCCGACCGCCATGGCCCCTATCCCAATTCTACCGCCGTCTAATGTGATGAGTGCCTGCTTGAATCCATCCCTTTCTTTTCCGAGCAAATTTTCTTTTGGCACTCTGCAGTTTTCAAATGAAACCGGATGTGTATCTGAAGCGCGAACGCCGAGCTTATCTTCTTTCTTGCCAACAACTATGCCGCCGAATCCCTTTTCAACGATAAATGCCGACATGCCTTTGGTGCCTTCGTCGGGGGTAGTCTTCGCAAACACAACAAATGTGTCAGCGACTCCTGCATTGGTTACGAAAGCTTTATTACCGTTTAATATATAATAATCACCTTCTAACAGGGCACTGGTTTTAGCAGCGCCTGCATCAGAACCGGAGCCGGGCTCGGTCAGGCAAAAGCTGCCAAGCGAAGTCCCTTGTGCAAGCGGCGGAAGATATTTTTGCTTCTGCTCCTCGGTTCCGAACAAATAAATTGGAGTCGCGCAAAGTGAAATGTGTGCTGCCATGGACAAGCAGGTTCCGCCACAGACTTTTGCCACTTCTTCAATCGCGAGCGCCAAACTCACGGTATCCATTCCAGCGCCGCCATATTCTTCCGGAAACGGAATGCCGAGAAAACCAAGTTCGGCCATCTTTTTAAAATTCTCCGCCGGGAACTCACCCTTTTCATCGAATTCGGCCGCTACGGGTTCGATTTCATTTTTTGCAAACTCACGAACGGTGTCGCGCATCATCTGTTGTTCTTCCGTGTAATCCATAATTCCTCTAACAGTTTTAAAAAAAGTGCTACGGTGTTTAAGTGTTAAGACAACTCAATCTTTTACACTTTAAAACATTAACACTCAAACACTGGAATCGTTACTTTCCTTCATATTTCGGTTCGCGTTTCTCTTTAAACGCGGTTAAACCTTCAATTCTATCTTTGGTCGGAATAATATTTTTATAGCATTCGAATTCAAGCTCCAGACCTTCACTCACACTTTTGTCGAGCCCTGAATAAATAGAGCGTTTTGCTTGCTGCACAGCCAAAGGTCCATTCTTGGAAATCTCAGTCGCGATTTCCAGAGCTTTTGCCATCAGCTCGGACTCGGTGACAACGAAATTAACCGCGCCCTGCTCAAGCGCTTCTTTTGCAGTAAAAAGTCTTGCCGAAGTAATCCACAAAATAGCATTACTCGGGCCAACTAAACGAGTCAATCTTTGGGTTCCGCCTGCCCCAGGAATAATCGCTAAAGCTGTCTCCCGTAAACCAAGTTGTGCTGACTCGACGACAACTCGTATGTCTGCCGCCAGCGCCACTTCAAAGCCGCCGCCAAACGCACTCCCTTGCATTGCAGCAATCGTTGGAACAGAAATCTCAGCGATTTTCCTCATCGATTCGCCGATGTTCTTTACGGTTGGCGCTACCTGCTCTTCCGGCATATCCGTGCGTTCTTTTAAATCCGCGCCGGCGCAGAAATACTTGCCATTTGCAGTAATAATAACCGAACGAACCGTGCCCTCATCAACGTCGTTTTGAATCTGCTCAGGGGCTTGACCTAATTCGGCAACCAGCTCACGGTTTAATGCATTAACCGGCGGCCGGTCGATAGTTAAAAGAGCAATATAGTCTTCAATTTTATAATTTAAATGCTGAAATTTCATTCTTTTTATTTGATCAAATCAACAATGGCTTGCAAACCTTCTGCTTTTGGAAGAAAATAACGAATTGCTTGAACAGTGCCATCCGCGTTTTCAACTCTTTTGATGTGCTTGCATTTTAGAACGGAATGCTCAATCCAAACGTCATCCTCGACAGTGCTGCCAAAAATATAGGAAGGACCTTTAATTGTGACATTATTTCCAATCCGTGTTGGGAATTCGTCGCTCCCGGTCATATTCACACTCGATTCAATTCGGCAATTCTTACCAATTTCCAGATTGCCTTTTATGATATCTCCTTTAAAAATTTCGGAATTGCTTCCAACTTTCAATGTTTGATTAGAATAGCTCGACACATCTACATTCTCATGAATTCGCACTCCTTCACCCAAAATGACGCGACCGGAAAGTTCGGCATGATTTCCAATTTTTATTCTTTTATTTAACTGAACACCTTTGTCAATCCAAGCGCCCTTGCCAACAGAAATATCGAGCGGGCCACTTTTTTTGTCCAATTCTATTATTTGCTCGACAACTTCGTCTGCTATAAAAAAGTCGTCTTCGTCTACAATTGTGATGATATCCTTGAGTTTCTCATAAACACTTTCGCGAGCGTAGCTCTCCATCTCTTTAAGAACGCTCTTGACATTAAAGCCAAGCACAGTGCGATTGTCAACCGCCTCCGACGCTTTAACCGTCAAATCGTTCTCATTGAAGATACGAATTAAATCCGTCAAATACAATTCCCCTTGCACATTATCCGTACTGAGCTTGTTGATACAAGCGATGATTTTATCCGCCTTGAAGGCATAAACCCCGGTGTTGAATTCCCTGAGATCAACAAGTTTTTCTTTTGTAAAACCGTAAGTGCGGCCTTTATAATTTACTCGATATGTTTCGTTCGGCTCAAGTGCGAGGATATCTTTTTGCTCCTTAATTTCAATCACCTTACTGAAATTATCGCCTGCACTTTGGCCGTTTATATCCTCGGCCGGCACCCGCAAAACCCGGCCATAATAATTATCACTCGCAGCTCCCTCAAACACGCCCGTGAGGATCATCATATCGCAGGGATTGTTTTCAAAATCGGACTTAAACTGCTGTACGGCGCCGGAGTTCAACAGCCCCATATCTCCCGGAAAAATAAAAACATTGGATGACAAATAGCCCTTTGTCAGACTTTGCAAGGCAACGCGAACGGCGTCACCGGTGCCATTCTGCTCTTCCTGCAGAACGAAGGTCCGCTGATCGCTCCTTCCAAGGGCGGCTGCAACATCTTTCGCTTTGATTCCGACCACCAGGATTTGATTGCTTGAATCGAGACCTTTCCTGGCGGCATTGGAAACTCGCTCAACGGTGGGCACGCCCCAAATTTTGTGCAGCATTTTGGAGGTCACCGACTTGATCCGTTTTCCATGACCGGCGGCGAGTATAATCGCGAGATTTTCGTTGGAACAATTCAGGGGAGAACTTATATCGTCTAAATAGGTTACGACATCTGAGGACAAAACTTCGGTTGTGTAGGACATGATGATCTCCTTCCTTAGAGATTTTCATAAGTTGATTTCAATTCAAGTTCGTCGGGCACCTCGACTTCCATAAGCAAGAGCGCCTGACCATGCGTTTTCCCTTGCGCATCGTTTTTCAAACTTTCGCTCCCGCCGCCGCCAAGAGAATCATGTAAGATAAAGTTAAGGCCTAGCAAATTGGGCAATTCAAATCGCTCCACTTCCCCTTTTACCAGGTCCCTAAAGTGCGCTTTAACTCGCCCAGGGGTCAACTGCTCCTTGATGACCTCATAAGCTTCTCGACTATAGGCCAGGACTCCAACGTTCGAACTGTCACCTTTGTCACCTGAACGGGTATGGGCAATTTGGCAGAGCCGGATCTTTTT